>CAIVXP010000026.1 GCA_903909905.1 Akkermansiaceae bacterium | reverse complement strand
GGAATGCATGGTTTGAGGCAGCAGCGTGTAGATTGTGTCGCGGCCGAGTTCATCCTCGCGCGTGCAGACATAGCCGCGGGGTTTATTGAACGCGACGGTGATCGTTTCCTTAGGCGTGACGCGTTTGCCATCGACGCGGACATGGTCGGCGGGGCCGATGCGCGTGCCCATGTTGAGGCATGGGTTGCCGTTCACCTCGACGCGGCCGGCTTGGATCAGCTCATCGCATTTGCGGCGCGAGCCGATGGCGCAGGAGGCAAGGAATTTGTTGAGGCGTGTTCCTTCGTTCATGGCGCCGTGGGTTCAAGCGAAAAAGCGCGAGACCCGTGGGGTTCCGCGCATTGGGGAAAGGATGGACGGGGATGGATCAACCCTCGTGTTTGGTCTTTGGCAGACCGAGGGGTGAGCGACCGGACTTCCATTCGCCGCGCTCCTTGAGGAGTTTGACGCGTTCGAAGCGTTTGAGAACGGAGCGTTTGCCGCCGACCGAGGCGTTGGACTTGAGGCTGTTGTGCTTGGACATCGCGGTAAAGAAGTTAGGGATTCGCGGGGGGCGGGAGACTGGGGGGATTTGCCGCCGGTGGCAATCCGAAAAAAGGGGATTTTGGGAAATTGTCGCTTTACATGGGATTTCTACCGATTTCAGCCAAGCAACTTGTCGATTTGGCGGATTTGCTGCTGGCGCCAATCGGCTGGGGCGAGTGCCACTTTGAAGCCGTTTTTGGCGACCTCGGCGAGATCATGACGGGAAAATCCGAGATCGTCGGCGAGCAGGTGGTATTCGTTCTCGATGTGGTTACCGAAGCTGATCGGGTCGTCGGTGCTGACCGTGCAGGTGATGCCGACATCGAGCAGCTGGCGGATCGGGTGGGCTTGGGCAGAGGAGACCACACCTAGCTTCAGATTGCTGATCGGGCACATGTCGAGCGCAACGCCCCGGTTGCGGAGGAGTGAGATCAATGATAGATCTTCGATCACGCGGGTGCCGTGCTCGATGCGGGTGACACCGAGGGCCTCGACCGCGTAGCGGATGAAATCGGGTCCCATGAATTCTCCGGCGTGGGCCTTGGTGAATTTTCCCGCATCGCGGGCGCGTTGCCACAAGCTCGGTGCCCAGTCGCCGACCGGAACATCCTCGGCGCCATGGAGATCGATGCCATCGAGATTTTCCCATGTGAGCGCGTCCTCTAGCACAGTCGACATTTTTTCCGTATAGCCATCGTGATGGATGCCGAAGAAGATCCGCACTTCGAGTCCGGGGGGCACAGCCGCGCGAATCGCATCGCATACGGCGTGACCATCGAGGTTGAGAAAATCAATGCAGCCCGATGCAAAGCTCGTTTCGATGTAACGGACATTGCGGGTTAGAGCGTCCTCGAAGACCGCTTTGGCGCAGGCGTGGTAGCGTTCGGGCGAGTTGAAAAAATCGGCGGCATAGCTGAGCAATTCGGTTTCAAAATGCGCGAAGTTGCGAAAGCGGAAATCCGGCGCCCATGAGGCGGGCGGTGATTCGTATTTTCCCGTATGGGTCGCTTGAAGCAGATGCCACGGCAGCGAACCCTCGAGATGAAGGTGGGTCTCGGTTTTCGGGAGGTGGCGGATGAAATCGAGGTTGCTTGCCACGGACTGTATTGCTGGTTTACCTCAGCGCCTCCTGCGGTGTTTCGATTTGCCTGGGGGCTTGCGGTTTTTGGTGGGGCCGGCGGGTTTTTGTGGCGGGATTTTTTTCTTCGCGTGTTTTTTGGCTGGCGGGGTTTTGGAATTTTTGGGTGTTGCGATGCCTTTGCCGGTGGGCGGGCCTGCGACGCTGAAGTCGACAAAGCGTTTTTCGCGATCGATGGCGGTAACCGTGAGCGGTACGCGCATGCCGAGTTGGATCACGATGTCGTCGCTCGAGACCCAGGCCATGCGGTGGGCTTCGAGGCGCCAGCGTCCGGCGGGCAAGTCTTCGCGTTTGACCACACCGCGAATGCCCATGTCGGGGACTTCGACCATGAGGCCCATCGGGCGTACATCGGTGACGAGTCCGTGGAAGATGTGGGGGTCGTGCATTTCCGCGACGCGCGAGAGGTAATCGAATAGTTTGATTTGTTTTGTTTCCGTCTCCGCTTCGGCCGAGGTGCGTTCGGTGTCGGAAATGTGGCGTGAGATTTCGCGCATTTCCGCTTGTGGCGGAGTGCGGTCGTGTTTGTGTGGCGGGTTCTCGAGCAAGGGTTGGAGGGCGCGGTGGACGATCAGGTCGGCGTAGCGGCGGATGGGGCTGGTGAAATGGCAGTAGTCGCTTTTTGCGAGGCCGTAGTGGCCGATTGGTTCGGCGGAATAGGCTGCGCGCTTGAGGCTTTTGAGCAGGCCTAGCTTGATGACGTGTTCGGCCGGCGAGCCTTTGGATTCGTCGAGCAGCTTTTGGATGTGCGCGCGGTTGGTGAGGTCGCCGGGGCGGTAGCCGTGGAGGATGGCGGTCTCGGTGTAATCGACGAGTCGCGATGGATCCGGATCTTCGTGGATGCGGTAGATCGAGGGTTTCATCCGATGGCGAAGCACGCGGGCGACCGCTTCGTTGGCGGCGAGCATGCATTCCTCGATGAGTTGGTGGCTTTGAATGTGCTCGACCGGATCGGCTCCGCAGGCGCGGCCGTTTTCATCCAAGCGAATTTTGATTTCCGGCATTTCGAGATCGAGGGCGCCGCTTTCGAAGCGTCTGCGGCGCATCGCGCTGGCGAGCTTCCAGCCTTCCTTGACCATCGGCACGAGCAAGGGGTCCGAGTTTTCTGGCGCCGCTTTGCCGTCGAGGATGTCTTGGGCTTGTTCGTAGGAAAGTTTGGCGCGGCTGTGGATCACCGCGTCGATGAAGGTCGTGCGGGTGATTTCGCCATTGGCGGAAATTTCCATGAGCGCGCATTTCGTGAGCCGGTCGACATCGGGCTTGAGCGAGCAGATGCCGTTGCTGAGTTCCACCGGCAGCATCGGCAGCACGCGATCGACGAGGTAGGTCGAGTTGCCGCGTTCGATGGCTTCCTTGTCCATGGCGGTGCCGGGCTTGATGTAGTGCGAGACATCGGCGATGTGCACGGCGAGCAGCCAGCCGTCGCGTTTTTTCTCGAGCCAGATCGCATCGTCGTGGTCTTTCGCATCGGCGGGATCGATGGTGATCACGAGGCGGTCGCGCCAGTCCTTGCGGCGTGCGATTTCGTCGGCATCGGGTTCTTCCGGCACGCTGCGTGCGGCGGCCAGCACTTCATCGGGAAATGAGGTACGCAGGCCGAAGCGGTGGATGACCGAGTTCATGTCGACGCCCGGGTCGCCGGGCCAACCGAGGACCTCGATGATGCGGCCGCGCGGCGGGTGGTTGGGGTCATCCCAATTTTCCACATCGACGACGACCAGTTGGCCGGGCTGCGCGGTGGTGTCGCCGGTGATGTCGACCGTGCCGTCGATGGCTTTGTCCTGGCATTCGACCCAGCCGAACTTGCGGTTTTGCCGGTAGGTTCCGACGAGGCGGCCCGACCTGCGGGCGAGGACTTTTTCGACGCGGCCGCGGATTTCATCGGGCTGCGTGGGGAAGAGCTCGCCACGAGTGCGCGGCAGGCGCTTGGGGCTTGGCTTGGCGAGGGAAACCATCACGCGATCGCCGTCGAGGGCGGTGCCGCAGTCGCGGCGCGGGACATGGATGCGCGAGTTTGTGGCGAGGTCGATGCCGGTGGCGAGGTTCGATTCGTCGGTGGCATCGGGGAAAAAGAACGCGTGGCCTTTCGGGTGAAACTTCAGCGTGCCGACGAGCGAGTTGCCGCCCTGCGCGCGCAGCAGGTAGCAGGATTTTTTGCCTTCATGAATGTGGCCGGCGCCGACGAGGCCTTCGATTGCCTTGCGGAGCTCGGCGCGTTGGTCGCTGGGCACCTTGAGCTGGCGGGCCAGATCCGACTTTGTCATCGGTTGTGACGGATGCGCCCGCATGTGGGTCAGGATCGCGTCGCTCAAAGTTTTGCGGGTCATGCTTGGATTGTGCGCGCAGCCGCGCGCTCCCGCAACGGCAAAGCGGCCGAATCAAGGAAACTGTTGCGATGCGGGTGGCTCGGGTTTAGTTGTACCTGTGTCACATGAGTGCAAATTCTAATTTGCAATCAAGGCCTTGAGTCATCATTTTAGTTGGACCAGATATTTTTTTTGATCATGAAAGCCCATCCATCTCACGCTCTTCGCGGTTTCACTCTCGTTGAACTTCTTGTGGTCATTGCCATCATCGCGGTGCTGGCTGGCTTGGCGACTTCGATGGCCTCCTCGATGATTCAAAAAGCAAAAAAGACCACCTGTCTGGCTACGGCAACGGCTATTGAAACGGCCGTGAATAACTTTTACACCGAATATGCAAGCATGCCGAGCAGCGGCACGGCGGATACGACGGCGGCTGCTCCCCTCAAGACCGATGCAACGACGGGTCTCAATTTGTTGAGGGTGCTTCTGGGAATTGAGTCTTCGACCGCATCGCCGATCTACAACTCTCGTGGCATCAAGTTTCTTTCAGTCAAGGAAGGCAAGGCCAACAAGAACGGTCTGATTTACAATACAGCGGGCACCGATATCACAGGCATGTTCGATCCGTGGGGTGGGTCATACAACATTATCTTGGATCTGGATTATAACGAGAAAATCTCTGCGAAGACCAAAGCGGAAACCGCAGCAGTCACTCTCAACGGTCGCCGCGTCGCGGTATGGAGCGATGGCGCCGATGGAGTTTCAGCTACCGGCAAAGCCACCGACGATGTGAAAACCTGGGGGCAGTAAGCTACCCTGTTGATCAGCGCACGACTTCGGTGCCGATGCCGCCATCGGTGAAGATTTCGAGTAGGAGCGCGTGGGGTTGGCGGCCGTCAATGAAGTGGACCTTGCGGACGCCGGCGTTGAGGGCGTCGATGGCGCTGCGGATTTTTGGGATCATGCCGCCGGAGATCGTGCCGTCGGCGATCATCGCATCGGCGTCCTTGCGGTTGACCGAATGAATGAGCGACGAGGGGTCTTTGGGGTCTGAGAGCAGACCTGGCACATCGGAGAGGTAGACGAGTTTTGCGACGCGCAGTTCTTTGGCGAGGGCGGCTGCGGCGAGATCGGCGTTGATGTTGAGAGGTCGGCCGGTGGCGAGTTCCGCAGCGAGGGGCGAGATGACGGGCACGATGCCGGCTTGGTGGGCGGCATCCATGTGGGCGAGTTGGCAGCCGACGACTTCGCCGACGCGGCCGACATCGACCATGCTGCCATCGGGTCCGGCGACCTTGGTTTTTTCGCCAAGAAACACATCGTTGCCCGGGATGCCGACGGCCTTGCCGCCGAACTCGCGGATCATTCGAACGAGGTTCGGGTTAATTTCCTCCGAGAGCACGCGGGCGACGATGTCGATCGCCTCATCGGTTGTGACGCGAAAGCCGCCAACAAATTTTGCCTCGAGTCCGGCCTTTTCCATCGCGGCGGAGATCGATTTGCCGCCGCCGTGGACGACGATCGGGTTGATGCCTGCGACTTCGAGAAAGACGATGTCGCGCATGACCTTGGCGACGAGGTCAGGATCCTCCATTGCGGATCCGCCCATTTTGATGAGGAAAGTTTTGCCGCGAAATGCCTGAAGGTAAGGCAGGGCTTCGATCAGGGCGTTGGCTTTGTCGATCGGGTTCATGACTTTTTGGGGCCGGGGATCAGTGAGGAGATGATGAATGCCGCGGCCACGGAAGCAAGCGCGGCAAGGCCTGGCAGCCAGGTGGTGGCGAGTGATGCAGCGATGAATTGCGCGGTAATGAGGGTGGAGGCAATCGTCAGCAGCATGACATTTCTCGAAAAAATGGCGAGAGTCGATGTGGCCGAAAGAATGAGCGCGAGGGCGATGAAAAAAGCGATTTCGCGCGGAGCCTCGAGCCGTTTGCAGGTGAATGCCTGACGCGTTCCGGCATCGGAAACGATCGATGAGACCATCGGTGGTACTTGTTTCGAAAAGCGCATTGTGGCGGAGTCGGCGGCGCTGCGGGCATCGAGCACGATGAGCGGCGCGCGCGGGTTGCGCTGCAGAAGACCGGTATCGGCATCGATCAGCTTGGCGGCGGGGATGGGCACTGGCACCGATGTCCTTGATGCATCGGAGATCGGTCGGCCGAAGGCATCGATGGCGAGAATCGGCCCTTGCGGGCTTAGGGCGATCGAGCTGCCGCAGTGGACCTTGATACCGTCGATGGACAGGCCGAGTTGCTGCGCGGCGACGACGAGCGGAAATGCGAAGACCACACGGTCGTCCCATCGCGCGATGAGCGGGGCGGTTTCATCTTCCGCTTGCGAGTCGAGGCTTTGAAATCCGGCCATGGTGTTTTCGCGACCGAGAATGGTGCCGCGCACGGCGATGCGGTTCACGACTGGAAGCAACGAGCTGTCGCCGATCACTTCGGTCATCGGTATCGATGCGCGGAGGAATGCCGAAGGCATCGGTTCGCTGGTGGTGCCGCGGCTGAGTGGTGCGG
>CAIVXP010000025.1 GCA_903909905.1 Akkermansiaceae bacterium | reverse complement strand
TCGATGAAGCTGATCGCGATCAGCAAGACCACCAGCACCCAGAGAAACACCGCGGCCTGCGGCGGAAAAAATTTCCACGATGCAAAAAAGCCAAGCGCCGTGAGCAACTCGACCATCGGATAGCGCACCGAAATTTTACAGCCGCATTTCGCGCATCGCCCGCGCAGCCACAGCCAGCTCAGCACCGGAATGTTCAACCACATGGGTATCGACTCCCGACACTTGGGGCAAAACGAGCGCTTCGGATTGTTCACCGACATACCCAAGGGCACGCGGTAAATCACCACATTCAGAAACGACCCAATGCAGGCACCGATCAAAACGACCGGAATCAACCAAAGCCAATGATCGAACGCGGGAAGCTGCAAAGTGAAACCATTCAATCCAGCGCGCAGGGCCTGACAAGAACAATGCCCACCGTCGAATCATGCACGATATCGCATCAAAGATGCCGGAATCGGCCGATATTTGACATCTGGGCTTGTTTTCCCTCGAGAATAGGTGATTGCCTTGTTTCCCGACCGCCCAGGCCTATCGCTTTTCCGCGCCGGTTTTTACTCGCTTCATGGACACACCTCCCTTCTCAGAACTCGGATTGCCACCCGCCCTGCTCTCCGCCATCGAAACGCTCGGCTACGAGCGCCCATCGCCGATTCAAGCCATGAGCATTCCGCCAGCGCTCGAAGGTCACGATCTGCTTGGCCTTTCCGCCACCGGCTCAGGCAAAACCGCCGCCTTCACGCTACCCGCTCTCGCCTCGGTCGATACCGCCGCACGCTATCCGCAAGTGCTGATCCTTTGCCCGACCCGCGAACTCGCAGTCCAAGTCTGCGAAGAGGTCCACCGCCTCGGTGCGAAAATGAAAGACCTTCACGCGACACCGGTCTACGGCGGCGCCCCCATGGATCGCCAACTCCGCGCCCTGCGCGATGGCGCCCAGGTGGTGGTCGGCACACCCGGTCGTTTGCTCGATCATCTGCGCCGTGGGTCCTTCGATGCCTCACGCGTTCGCATGGCGATCCTCGATGAGGCCGACCGCATGCTCGACATGGGCTTCAAGGAGGAAATGGACGAATTGCTCGCGGCACTACCAGCGGAACGACAAACGCTTTTCTTCTCTGCCACGATGAGCCCGGGCGTTTCACGCCTGATCAAGAGTTTCGGAAAAAACCCGAAGGTCATCGAGATTGAGCAAAAATCCCGCACGGTCTCTACCGTCGAACAATCGTATTTCGAAGTCCGCCAACGCTCCAAGGTCGAGGTGCTCTCGCGCATTCTCGACATGAATCCCCCGCGCCTCGGCATCATTTTCTGCAACACGAAGCGCTCGGTCGACGAGTGCACGGAGGACCTCGTCAACCGCGGCTATGCCGCCGACCGCCTGCATGGCGACATCACCCAGCAAATGCGCGAGCGTGTGCTTAAACGCTTCCGCGACGGTGCTGTCGAGCTGCTCGTCGCCACCGATGTGGCCGCCCGCGGACTCGACATCGATGAGATCGACATCGTCTTCAATTACGACCTGCCCACCGACCCGGAGGATTATGTCCACCGCATCGGTCGCACCGGCCGCGCCGGGCGCTCG
>CAIVXP010000024.1 GCA_903909905.1 Akkermansiaceae bacterium | reverse complement strand
GGGAGCAGGCTTGTAATGCCGATCCGCCTCACTAAACTGCCGCCCCATCATGGAGCTCAACGCCATCATCGAAGCCCTGCTCATCGCCTCCCAAGATCCCCTGCCCGCCGACGAAGTCGCTCGGCTCATCCGCAGCCGTGTTGCCGAGGCCGAGGATGTGCGCTCGCGCGAAATCGAGGAAGGTAAGGAATCCCCGCCACTCGCCGGCTGGCTGATCGCCCTGGGCCAGACCGATGCCGCACAAGTCAACGCCGCAATTGCCGAGCTCAACGATTCCTACGCATCAAGCCAACGCTCGTTCGTCATCGTCGAACGCCCGAAAGGATGGAAACTCTACACTCGGCCGGAATTCGGCGAATTCGTCCGCCAGCTTTTCCCCGGCCGCAAACCGGAACGCCTCAGCGGTCCCGCCATGGAAACGCTCGCGATCATCGCTTACCGCCAGCCAATCACCAAGGCCGCGATCGAAGCGGTCCGCGGCGTCGCCTGCGACGGTATGATCCAAAAACTCCTCGACCGCGACCTGATCCGCATCGGCGGTCGCGCGGAACTCCCCGGCCGTCCGCTACTTTACGAAACGACCGACCTGTTTTTCGAGCACTTCGGCATCCGCTCAATCGACGAACTCCCCAATGCCTCGGAGCTTCGCAAAATCAAACTGCCGGAAGCCTCGGAAGTGAACGACCAGGCTGAGCCAGAGACCCAACTCGCCTTCAGCGCCATCGGCAGCCCAGCCGCCAGCGCAGGCAGCGATGAGTCCTCCGACGACAACGAATCCTGAATCCACCGACTCCCGTGAACCTCGACGACATCCGCCGCCAGATCGACACCATCGACCAAGAGCTGCTCGACCTGCTCAACCGTCGCGCCGACCTCGTGCATGAAGTCGGCGTGGTAAAAAAACGCGACGGCCTGCAAATCTACGCACCCGAGCGCGAGGAAGCCCTTCTCCGCCGCCTGATCTCGATGAATCAGGGACGCCTCAGCGAGACTTCAATCCGCGCGATCTACCGCGAAATCATGTCGGCCGCGCTCGCTCTCGAGGACGACCTCAAAATCGCCTATCTCGGTCCCGAAGGCACTTGGACGCATCAGGCGGCGATCAAAAAATTCGGCCACTCGGTCGGCTACTCTCCACAGCCAAACTTTGCCGATGTCTTCGATCAAGTCACCCGCCGCAGCGCGGACTATGGCGTCGTGCCGATCGAAAACTCCACCGAAGGCGCGGTGTCCCACACGCTCGATCTGTTTGTCGATTCCCCCCTGCACATCTGCTCGCAAATTCTGCTACGCATCGAAAATTGCCTGATGGCTGCCATCCCGCGCAGCGAAATCCGCACGCTTTACTCGCACCCGCAGGTCTTCGGCCAATGCCGCTCGTGGATCCACAAAAATTTCCCCAAAGCCGACCTCGTGGAGGTTTCATCCACCACTAAGGCCGCCCAGATCGCAAAGGAACAGGCCAAGCAAGGCGCCGCCGCACTCGGTGGTCCGCTCGCCGCCGAAATCTACGGTCTCGACCTGCTCGAGAGCAACATCCAGGACAGCGCCACCAACACGACTCGCTTTCTCGTGATCGGCGAAAAAACCTGTCCGCCCACCGGCCACGACCGCACCTCGGTCCTCTTTGCCATTCACGACCGCCCCGGTTCACTCGTCAAAGCCCTCCAGGCTTTCGACAATTTCCACATCAATCTCTCAAAAATCGAATCCCGACCCTCGAAACGCAAGGACTGGGAATATGTCTTCTACGTCGACCTGGCCGGCCATTGCGAGGACCCACAGGTCGCCGAAGCCCTCGCCGAGCTCCACCAGCATTGCTCGATGATCAAGCTCCTCGGCTCCTACCCGGATGTCAGCGAGTAAGACCAAACGCCGCCCGAAAAATTACGCGCAAAGAGAACTGGCGCATTGGAATTGAAACTGCTTGATTGCGCCGCACATGAACAAAAAAGTGGAACTGAACATCGACGGAAAAGTCCTCGAGCTTCCAACCATCACCGGCTCCGAAGGTGAGGAAGGCATGGATATTTCAGCCCTCCGCAGCAAAACCGGCTTCATCACGCTCGACCCCGGCTACGGCAACACCGGCTCATGCAAGAGCGCGATCACCTTCATCGATGGCGAAAAGGGCATCCTTCGCTACCGCGGCTATGACATCGCCGAACTCGCGCAAAAAAGCACCTTTGTCGAGACTGCCTACCTGCTGATCTATGGCGAACTCCCGACCGCCACCGAGCTCGCCGAGTTCTCCACGCTACTCACCGAAAACCAAATGCTCCACGAGAGCATGCGCTTCCACTTCGAGGGCTTTCCCCACACCGCCCACCCGATGGCGATCCTCTCGGCGATGATCAATGCAGCTTCGTCCTACTACCCGGACCTCGCTAGTGGCGACAACCGCGAGATGAATTTCCCGCACCACGCCGCGCGCCTCATTTCTCAAATCCGCACCATCGCCGCCTTCGCCTACCGCAAGGCCCACGACCTTCCGCCGATCTATCCGCGCAGCACACTCGATTACACCGCGAACTTCCTCCACATGATGTTCTCGCAACCCGGTGAGGACTGCGAACTCAATCCGGAAATCGTCAAGGCGCTCGACCTGATCTTCCTGCTCCACGCTGACCACGAACAAAACTGTTCGACCTCCACGGTGCGCACGGTCGCCTCGAGCCGCGCCAACCTTTTCGCCTCGGCATCCGCCGGCGTCTGCGCGCTTTGGGGCCCGCTCCACGGCGGCGCCAATCAAGCCGTGCTCGAAATGCTCGAGGAAATCCACCAGGAAGGCGACGATGGCACGAAGTTCCTCACCGAAGTGAAAAACAAGGTCGGCAACCGCCGCCTCATGGGCTTCGGCCACCGCGTTTACAAGAGCTTCGACCCACGCGCGGTCATCATCAAACAACAGTGCGACAAGGTGCTCGCCCAACTTCACAAGTCGGATCCACTCCTCGAAATCGCGAAAAAACTCGAGGAAATCGCGCTCAACGACGAATACTTCATCGCGCGCAAGCTTTACCCGAATGTCGACTTCTACAGCGGCATCATCATGCGCGCCATCGGTATCCCAACCGACATGTTCACCGTCATGTTTGCCATCGGTCGCATGCCGGGATGGGTCGCGAACTACAAGGAAGTGATGGAAGACACGGACAGCCGCATCGTGCGCCCGCGCCAAATTTACACGGGTGCCACCCAGCGTTCCTTCGTCCCTCTCGAGAAGCGTGCATGAAAATTCTCAGCCACAGCGATCCGGCATACCAGGCATTCGTAAGGCGCCTCAACCGCCGCGCGATCCCCGAAGCCGGAGTGCGCGATCTGGTCGGTGAAATCATCGCCCAAGTCGCCGCCAAAGGCGATGAGGCGCTTGTCACACTCACCAAGCGCTTCGACGGCGCAACGCTCAAACCGAAGTCGCTGTTGGTCACCAAAGAGGAAATGGCTGATGCCGAAAAGTCCGTGAGCCGCGCCACGCGCAGCGCCGTCTCGCGCAGCCTCAAAAACATCCACGCCTTCGCCAAGCACAGCCTTCGCAAGGACTGGTCGATGAAAAATGCCGAAGGCGCCACCGTCGGCGAACGCTTCACGCCCTTCGAACGCGTCGGAGTCTATGTTCCCGGCGGCAAAGCACCTCTCGTTTCGACCGCACTCATGACCGCCGGTTTCGCCAAAGCCGCAGGCGTGCCGGAAATCATCGCCGCCACACCCTGCGCACCCGATGGCTCGGTGAACCCCTCGCTGCTCTACGCATTGAAACAGGCAGGTGCCACCGAGATTGTCAAAATCGGCGGTGCCCAGGCCATCGCCGCACTCGCTCTCGGCACGAAATCCATCCGCCCGGTCGATCGCATCTTCGGTCCCGGCAACCGCTTCGTCGTCGAAGCCAAACGCCAACTCGTCGGCGCGGTGTCCATCGACCTCCTTCCCGGACCCAGCGAAATTCTCATCCTCGCCGACAAGTCCGGAAATCCCGACTTCATCGCCGCCGACCTTCTCGCCCAAGCCGAACACGGCGGCGACAGCGTGGTCGGATTTGCAACCGACTCAAAGGCACTGCTCAATCGCGTCGTCTCTTCGATCGAAAAACAACTGCCACTTCTTAGCCGCGGAAAAATTATCCGCAATGTGCTCAAGACCGGCACCTTTCTCCTGCACCTGAAATCCTTCGAAGAAGGCATCGCTATCAGCAACGCCTTCTGTCCCGAACACCTTTCCCTCATCACCGCCAACGAAAAACGCTGGCTGCCAAAAGTCCGTACCGCCGGCGCAATCTACCTTGGCAACTTTTCGCCCGTCGCCGTCGGCGACTTCCTCGCCGGACCCAGCCACACCCTCCCCACCGGTGGTGCCGGAAGATCCTTCTCTGGCCTGCGCGCCGACCAATTCCAACGCCGCACCAGCATCGTGCGCCTCGACAAAAAATCCATCAAGGCCTCACTGCCGGTCGTCGAAGAATTCGCACGCCTCGAAGGCCTCGACGCCCACGGCCGCTCCACCTCGATCCGTCTGGAATCCTAAGAACGATCGCAGATGGCGGATGGCAGAAGAAGCCGCTTTCTTCTCGTAGCTGGAGCATCTTGCTCCACGCCGTCCATGGAGCGTCCCGCTCCATGAACTGAACTGCCAACGCCACCCGCCCATCCTTTCATCCGCATTTGGTATTGCCAATCTGCATTTTTGGTATTACCTATCACTCATGATGACAATTTCCCTGAAGATCCCTGAAGAGCTCGTTTCCAAAATCGATGCCATGGCCCGAAGCAAACGCACCAGCCGCTCAGCACTACTTCGCGAGGCACTTGAGGAAAAACTCAAAACCATGACGCGCAAAAAAAACCTCAGCCTTTACGAACAAAGCGCAGACCTGTGCGGAAAAGGCAAAAGCGGCCTGCGCGATCTGGCATCCAATCCCAAGCACCTCGAAGGATTCGGATCATGAGCGAGATTCTCGTCGATACTGGTCCCTTGGTCGCCTATCTCGATCGAAGCGACCGGGACCACGCGTGGGCGAAGCAATGCTTCATGCAAATATCGCGCCCCTTGCTAACCTGCGAAGCGGTGATTGCAGAAGTTCTTTTCTTGCTGCGACGCGGCGGAATCGATCCCGATGGCTTGCTCAACCTGATGAGTCGAGGCCTTTTGTTGCCGGAGTTTCGCTTGGAAGCGGAAATTGCATCCATTCAGCAACTGATGAAATCCTACCGTAATGTTCCCATGTCGCTCGCCGATGCTTGCCTCGTGAGAATGGCGGAAATTTACGAGTCTTCTGAAATCATGACATTGGACTCGGATTTCACCATCTACCGTAAATCCCGCCGCAAAGTTATACCGCTGCTCCGCCCAAGCCGATAAAATCGCCCACCAAACTTTCAGAAAATGTTCAAACCGCGAATGGACGCGAATCATGTAAGATCGCAAATCGTGGATTGCAGAAGAAGCCGCTTCGTCTTTCTCCTCCCCAATAACCCTTAACAAATCACTTCTAACTCTTCACTTCCCCCGCCGCTTGCGCACGCCTTCGGCTAGCACTTCGAGCGTCTCGACAGTCTCGTCCCATCCGAGGCAGGCATCAGTGATCGACTGACCCCGCTTCAGCGCGGACAAATCCTTGGTGAGTTTCTGGGCTCCCTGAACAAGGTTCGACTCGATCATCAGCGAAGTGATTTCGCGGCAGCCTTCGGCCACCTGATTCGCAATGCTGCGGGCGACCATTGGCTGGTTACGGAAGTCCTTGAGTGAATTGCCATGCGAGCAATCGATCATGATTGATTCGTTCATGCTCTGCTCGCGCAGCATCGTCACCGCCTCGTCGATGAACGGCTTCTCATAGTTCGGGCCGGTGCTACCGCCGCGAAGGATCAGATGGCAGGACTTGTTGCCGGTTGTCGAAACGATTGCCGAAACCCCCTGTTTGGTCACCGAGAGAAAATGATGCGGTCGCGAGGCCGACTTGATCGCATCGATGGCGATTTGCACCGAACCACCCGTGCCGTTCTTGAAGCCCACCGGCATCGAAAGTCCGGAAGCCAATTCGCGATGAATCTGCGACTCGGTCGTGCGGGCACCAATCGCCCCCCACG
>CAIVXP010000023.1 GCA_903909905.1 Akkermansiaceae bacterium | reverse complement strand
GGTGTGCCTTTGCGACTCGTGTGCCAAGGAGCGGGGAGTGACCGATCCCACGGGATTTTCGCTGGCAGATCTCTTGATGGGCGGTGGTGTGGGTGAAGGTAAACTGATTGCCGCTGGCACGGCCATTCCGATGCCGCTTGGCAATGGGACTTGTGCAGCGTGTGGATTCACGCTCGAGGATTTGCGTCGCGTTCGCCGGCTCGGATGCAGCGAGTGTTACACGACATTCCGAGAAGAGCTTTCGCCGATGATCCGCGGCATGCACAAGGGCCCGAGCCATCAGGGCAAGGTGCCAGCCGGCCTGATGGAGCGTCAGGTGCTGCGCCAGCGCCTCGAGGAACTGCGGGCGAGGTTGGATCAGGCCGTCGCTGCTGAAAGCTACGAAGAAGCCGCGGGCATTCGTGATGAGATCCGCCAACTCAACGAAAATTTGGTATCATGATGCGCTTTTCGACATTGGTGAAGCATCCGGCCGACTGGATGACCGGTGGCAAGGGCCAGCATGGCGCGGTGATCACCTCGCGCATCCGTTTGGCGCGGAATTTGCGGCGTCATCCGTTTCCCGGCTGGGCGAAGCGCGATCAGCGTGCGGCGGCCCTGATGGAAATGAAACCGGCGGTGGAGAATTTGCCGGCGATGAAGGATGCTTTTTCGCAGGAACTTTCCGGGCTCAACTCCGTGCAGAAACAGGTGCTGGTCGAGCGTCATCTCATTTCGCGCGAGCATGCCGCGCGGGCCGATGGCTCGGGCGCGGTGATCGAGCGACGCCAGACCTTCAGTTTCATGCTTAACGAAGAGGATCATCTGCGGATGCAGGCGATTCGCCCGGGCTTGCAACTTGGCTCCGCATTCCAGGCGCTTTCCGAGCTCGACAGCCAATTGGAGGAATCGCTGGAATTTGCCTTCGATCCGAAGCTCGGATACCTCACCGCGTGTCCGACCAACCTCGGCACGGGATTGCGTGCATCGTCGATGTTGCATCTGCCGGCACTCGTGCTCAGCGACCAGATCGGTCAGGTGCTGCAGGCGGTCAATAAAATCGGTCTCGCCGTGCGCGGGATCTATGGCGAGGGCACAGAATCGCTCGGTAACCTTTATCAAATTTCCAATCAGTCGACACTTGGTGAGTCCGAGGAAACCATCATCCGCCGCCTTGAGCGCGTGATCTCGCAGGTGGCGACCCACGAGCAAAATGCGCGTGAAAAACTGCTTGAAGACGACCCCGACATGGTCTCCGACAAGATTGGCCGGGCCTACGGGGTCTTGCGCTACGCGCATCTTATCGACTCCAAGGAGGCCCTGAACCACCTCTCATTGCTACGGCTCGGTGCGACCCTTGGATTTTTTCCTGCAGAAACGGTCATTTTGTGCGATTCGTTACTGATGGACATCCAGCCGGCCCACCTTCAGCTGCATTCGGGCAGGAAACTCCCCCCCGAAGAGCGTGATACCATCCGCGCGGAAATCGTACGCTCCCGTTTGCAATCTCTCGAATCCCCTGATAATCATTTTACAAACGAAAAATCCGAGGCTTCTTCCGATATCAACAACCCAGGCGACCCATGAACAACTTCACACCACGCGCCCAACAGGTACTGGCCCTTGCCCGCAAGGAGGCAGACCGTTTCAACCATTCCTATGTTGGCACCGAACACTTGCTGCTGGGGCTCATCAAGCTCGGCCAAGGGGTCGCGGTGAATGTGCTCGAACGCATGGGCCTCGAGCTCGATACCGTTCGCATGGAGGTGGAAAAAGAGGTGGGCTCGGGTCCGCCGCAGAAAGCCGCCGGCAACATCCCTTACACGCCACGCGTCAAGAAGGTCCTCGCGCTCGCCAACAAGGAAGCCAAGGCACTCAATCATTCGTATGTCGGCACCGAGCACCTTCTGCTCGGACTGCTGCGCGAAGGTGAGGGTGTCGCGGCCCGCGTGCTGCGCAGGCTCGATGTCGACATCCAACGCACCCGCAACGAAATCCTTGCCGAGATTGATCCGAATTTCTCGCCGGAAGATCACGACGACGATGATGACGATGATATCGAAGGTTCCGAAGGTCCCTTCGAGGACGAGGGTCAAGTGCAAGCCTCTGGCCCCGAAAGCGAGGGCAAGACCAAGACCCCGGCGCTCAAGGCTTTTGGTCGTGACCTCACCAAGGTCGCCAAAGAAGGCGGGCTCGATCCGGTGATCGGGCGTCATTCCGAAATCGAGCGTGTGATTCAAATCCTCTGCCGCCGTACCAAGAACAATCCGGTACTGATCGGTGAAGCGGGCGTTGGCAAGACGGCGATCGTCGAGGGCCTTGCCCAAGAGATCGCCTCCGGCAACGTGCCGGAAATTTTGCGCGACAAAAAAGTCGTGACGCTCGACCTCGCGCTGATGGTTGCCGGCACGAAATACCGTGGTCAGTTTGAGGAGCGGATCAAGGCCGTGATGGACGAGATCCGAAAGGTGAAAAACATCATTCTTTTCATCGATGAGCTTCACACGATTGTTGGTGCGGGATCGGCCGAGGGGGCGATGGACGCATCCAACATCATCAAGCCGGCACTCAGCCGCGCCGAGCTGCAATGCGTCGGTGCCACCACGCTCAACGAGTACCGCAAGCACATCGAAAAGGACTCCGCGCTCGAGCGCCGTTTCCAACAGGTGAAAGTGGATGAGCCATCGGTCACCGATGCGATCCGCATCCTTGAGGGCTTGCAGGAAAAATACGAATCACACCACAAGGCCAAGTACACGCCCGAAGCGATCGAAGCATCGGTGAAGCTCACTTCGCGCTATCTTACCGCGCGTTTCCTGCCCGATAAGGCGATCGATGTTCTCGACGAGGCCGGCGCCCGTGCCCGCATCGGCACGATGACGCGTCCGCCGGAAATCAAGCAACTCGAAGAACACATCGAGCAAATCAATCGCGACAAGCTTACCGCTATCGCTGAGCAGAATTTTGAAACAGCCGCTTCTTTGCGTGATGATGAGAAGGCTGCGAAGAAGAAACTCGAGGATACGCTCAAGTCATGGCGCGCAACCTCCGAAGAGACGATCGTGACCGTCACCGACGATGACATCATGTCCGTGGTTTCCAAATGGACCGGTGTGCCGCTGCGCCGCATGGAAGAAAAGGAAACCGAAAAACTTCTCAAGATGGAGGACGAGCTTAAGGGGCGCGTCATCGGTCAGAACGAAGCAGTGATCGCGATTTCCAAGGCCTTGCGCCGTTCGCGTGCGGACCTCAAGGATCCGCGCCGTCCGATCGGATCATTCCTTTTCCTCGGACCCACCGGTGTTGGCAAAACTTACCTCGCGCGCAACCTCGCCGAGTTCATGTTTGGCGATCCGGATTCGCTCATCCAAATCGACATGTCCGAGTACATGGAGAAATTCACTGCGAGCCGCCTGATCGGTTCGCCTCCGGGTTATGTCGGGTATGAAGAGGGTGGTCAGCTCACCGAAGCCGTGCGCCGTCGCCCGTATTCGGTGGTCCTGTTCGACGAAGTCGAAAAAGCGCACCCGGATGTGATGAACCTGCTCTTGCAGATTCTGGAAGAAGGCACGGTAACCGACTCCCTCGGTCGCAAGATCGACTTCCGCAACACGATCATCATCATGACCTCGAATGTCGGCGCCTCGACCATCAAGCGTCAGACCTCGCTCGGCTTCGGTGCGATGAATGAGGATGAATCCGACTTCCAAGGCATGAAGGAAAAGATCCTCGAAGAGGCCAAGAGGTACTTCAAACCGGAGTTTCTCAACCGTCTCGACGAACAAGTGGTTTTCCACATGCTCGAGAAGGTCGACCTCAATCAAATCGTCGATCTCGAGGTCGACAAATTGGTCAAGCGACTCAAGGAAAAGGATATCGCTCTCGTGCTTGCCAGCGAGGCTCGCGATTTCCTCTCCGAGAAAGGCTTCGATCCTTCGTACGGTGCGCGTCCGATGCGACGTGCGGTGGAGAGATTCCTCGAAGATCCGCTCGCGGAGTCCATTCTGCGCGGCGATGTCAAAGCCGGCGACACGGTTAGCGTGGTGAAGAAGTCCGACAGCGAGAAACTGCGCTTCGAGACCCATCGACCCGAGCCAAAGGAAGAGGCGGGCGTGTGATGTGATGCAGAGCGACGACCTTTTGCCTTAGGGCAAGAGGTCCGTATAGGTTCCCGGATCGCTGCCGGGGATCTCGAACGCGCCGCAGTTTTTCTCGTAGAATTCCTTGGGTCCGACGCCGCC
>CAIVXP010000022.1 GCA_903909905.1 Akkermansiaceae bacterium | reverse complement strand
CTCTGCTACCAAAGTACCGCGGCGCCGCCTGCATCCAAGCCGCGATCGACGCCGGCGACCGCGAAACCGGCATCACATCGATGCATGTCGTGCGCGAACTCGATGCCGGCGACATGATCGTCGCAAAATCAATCTCGATCGAACCCGAGGAAACCGGAGGCAAATTGCACGACCGCCTCGCCCAACTCGCCATACCGGTGCTTGATGAAACACTCGCGAAGTTGGCCGATGGCACCGCGACGCGCACCCCGCAAAATCCGGAACAAGTCAGCCATGTGCCAAAACTCGAACGCGATGACGGCAAACTCGATTGGTCGCTGTCCGCAGCCAGCATCGAGCGCCGCATCCGTGCCTACGACCCATGGCCGGGCACCTACACGATGGTCGTCGAAAATAGATCAGCCAAACGCCTCAAAATTTTTCCGCCCACACGCATTTCAAACACTGCCCTCAAGCCCGCAGAAGTTTCCTGCGATGACGGGAAACTCATGGTCGGTTGCGGCGATGGATCACTCGAACTCACCATGGTGCAACCCGAAGGCGGCAAACGCATGTCCGCCACCGAATACCTGCGAGGCAAAAAACCAGACCGTTTTGCCTGAACCAAGCGGGTTGCGGAAAACCAGCGCAGCATCTAATGTGCGACGAACGATGATCCGCCACCTCATACGAATCGTCGCCGCTCAGGCACTTTGCCTCACTGCCACGATGGCAGATCGCGCATCGATCAACGACAAACTCACGCCGGAAAACCGTGAGGATCTTCTCGCGATTCAAAACGCCGTCACCAGCGCCTTGCAACGCGCCAGCGCAGCTACCGTCGCCATCGAAATCACTGAGGGCTCTGGCACCGGCGTGATCGTCTCACCTGAGGGCCTGATTCTCACCGCCGCCCATGTCAGCGGCGCCCCCGGAAAAAAAGTGCAGGTCATCATGCAAGATGGCAGACGAGTGAATGCCGTCACGCTCGGCCTCGATTCGGAGTCCGACGCAGCGATGGCCCGCATCACCGACCCCGGCACATGGCCATTTGTCGAAATCGACAAGTCAGAATCATACAAACTCGGCGACTGGGTCTTTGCACTCGGTCACTCAGGCGGCTTCGACAAGAAACGCGGTCTCGTCCTTCGCCCGGGCCGCATCGTGCGCATCGCCGATCAATCACTCCAGTCCGATTGCATCCTGATCGGTGGCGACTCGGGTGGACCTCTCTTCGATCTGTCCGGAAACCTCATTGCCATTCACTCACGCGTTGGGCCGCAACTCGTGGTCAATATGCATGTCGGCATCGGAGTCTTTCAGGAAAAATGGGGCGCACTTTTGAATTCCGAATTTCTCGGCGATGGCCCCTTTGCGAAGAAACCCGTGCCTTCAGAAAAAAACCGATGATTTCCCACCGCTTCGTGATACTCGGTGCAATTTTGCTTGGCCCGACTCATGGCCAACAAAATCTCGGTACAGATTTCCGCATGACCGGAAGGACGACCCTTGCCGCATTCGAAGCACAACGCCAAGCACTTCAGCGATCCAGCGCGGTGATCAGCATCGGCCAGGAGGAAATCGCCTATGGGGTAGTGATTTCCGCAGACGGGCATGTGCTAACCAAAGCCAGCGAACTGCGCGAAAAAGCAAATCTCACCGTCACTGTCGACCAAGAGCGTTTCGACAGAGTCGATGTCATCAGCGCCGACGAGCAGTGGGATGTCGCCTTGCTCAAGGTCAACGCGACCAATCTGTTGCCTATCACTTACACCAGCACCGCAGATACTCCTCAAGGCACATGGGTCGTGGTCAACGGCGCAACCTCTCGCACTCAACGCCGCGCCAACATCGGCATGATCAGCGCCAATCCCCGAGAAATCCAACCCAGCGGCGGCCTCGCCCTCGGCATCGTGATCAAAAATCCATCAACGCGCCTCGAAATTGAAAAAATCACGCCCGGCGGCGGAGCCCATGAGGCAGGCCTCATGGCAGGCGATCTGATCATCGCCGTCGATGACATGCCGCTTGAAAAAATTGATGACCTTTCCGCGGCACTCGATCGACACAAAGCCGGCGACAGAGTCCGCATCACCTTCAGCCGCAAAGGAAAAACATCCAATGCCAATGTCCGCCTCACGGCCAAAACCGAACTCTTCGATATCTCCGCAAATGCCAATGATGAGATGAGCGGCGATTTTTCCAAACGCCGCAGTGGATTTCCCCGTGTGATCCAGCACTCGGTCATGGGCAATAGACAGACCATGGGCGGACCAGTGATCGATCTCCACGGCCATTGCATTGGCATGAACATCGCCCGCGTAAGCCGCGCGGAAACATTCGCCATCCCAAGCGCGGAATTGAAGGAAATCGCCGAACGCATGATCGGTCATCAACCAAACAGGTAAGACAATGCGACCGGTCCACCCGATCATCATTGCGCAACATCATGCCTGCTCCACTCAATGACACGCGGGTCATGACCACTTACATCGCCCCTGGCAAAAGCCTCAAGGTCCGCTGGCAAACCGATGCGCCAATCCATCATGCGACCCTTCCACATCAGGCTCAGTCGTGACGCGTGCAGGGCATGACGCGGCAAAAGCAGTCTCTTTTGCAACTCCGGCGTCCACCCATCGCGCATCCATTCGAGATATTCCGAACCATCGCCTGAATAAAGTTTGTCGCCCACAATCGGAAATCCATCGTTCGCCAAATGCACGCGGATCTGATGCATCCGGCCAGTTTCCGGATAACAACGAACCATGGCATGACGCCGCCCGCCGATTTCGAAGCGATGCTCGACCTTGAATCGCGTGAGGCATTCGCGGCCTGTAGGATGCGTCACTTGCCTGACCCAAATCGCGGCCGGTCCCAGCTCACCTTCGCGTAAGATTGACTGAGCATTGGTCCACTCATCTTCCTCCGGCCATCCCGTCACGATCGCAAGGTATTCTTTCTCAACCTCACGCCGCTCGAAAATCATGCCAAGCTCCCGCGCAGCAAGCGTGTGCTTGGCCACCAACACCAGCCCGCTGGTGTCGCGGTCCAAGCGGTTCACAATCGCCGGCTTCGCACCATTCTCCATTTCGAAAGCCAACAAGCGCTCAATCCCGCCAAGCAATGTTGGCTCAGGTTTGCGGTTGGCCGGATGCACAATCAAGGGCGCGGGCTTGTCGACCACAAGCCAGTCGGCCGACTCGTCGACCACCGAAAAATCCACCACCACCTGCAAGCTCACCCAACCAAGTCACACCAGCCAGCCCCACCGCGCAATCTCTTGTTGCCCCATGGCACCGCGCATCCCGGACAAAAAAATACCAGAAACCCGCGTTGGCGGATTTCCGGCATTTGAAGTTTTAACAAACAGCCCTTGGATCAGGACTTGTAGCGGAGACGCTTCTTGTGGCGGTTCTGCTTCATGCGCTTCTTGCGCTTGTGCTTGTTGATTTTCGTTTTACGGCGTTTCTTGATGGAGCCCATGGCGTTTGCTGTCGGTGTTATGTTACGGTGAGAAAATCAGGGAACGATTTTGTTGAGCGGGTATTCGATGATGCCCTCCGCGCCAAGGCGCTTGAGCTCAGGGATAATGTCCCGAACGACGATTTCGTCAATCACAGTCTCAACCGCCACCCAATCCGGCTCGGAGAGTTGGGAAACGGTCGGGCGACGCAGGGACGGAAGCTTTTCAAGAAGCTCATTGAGACGGCCGGAGGGAAGGTTCATCTTGAGCCCCACCTTGCCACGAGCTCCCAGCGCCGCCTTGAGCAGCAACGCAATGCGGTCCATTTTCTCGCGTTTCCACGGATCGGCCGCCGCGACGGGATTGGCATAAAAGTGCGGGAAAGAAGTCAACAGGGTGTCGACGATGCGCAGCCGGTTGGCCTTGATCGATGAGCCAGTCTCGGTGACATCGACAATGGCATCGACGAGATCCGGCACCTTCACTTCGGTGGCGCCCCACGAGAATTCAACCTCGGCATTGATCCCGCGCTCGCGAAGGTAACGTTTCGTGATCCCCACCCCTTCGGTGGCGATACGCTTGCCTTCGAGATCCTCGGGCTTGCGAATCGGCGAATCCTCGGGAACCACCAGCACCCAACGGGTCGGCAGTGAACTCGCACGCGAGTAAGGAAGCTCGGCCAAATCCAACAATTCGACTTCATTTTCATAAGCCCAGTCGTGACCGGTGATGCCGCAATCGATGAAACCTTGGCCAAGGTAACGACCGATCTCTTGGGCGCGGATCATGTAAAGGTCGAGCTCCGGGTCATTCGAGCCGGGCCTCAAACCGCGCGAGGAGACATAAACCTCATAGCCAGCCTTGGCGAGAAGCTCGATGGTCGGCTCCTGCAGACTGCCCTTTGGAATCGCAACTTTAAGCGTACGGGTCGTGTCGGACATCAGGGGGGGCGTTTTACCCGCGAAATGGCGGGAATCAAGCCAAGTTTCGCGAATTTTCCACGTCGTCGTTCCTATCATGATGGAACTCAACACGCCACAGCCATGCCAGCAGCAGGAAATATCCGGCAAATTCCAGCGCTTTGGCCCAATAGCGGATGGGCGCATCGCCGCCATGACAACCGCAGGAAATGTCGAGACCGCGAACCCATGCCGAGCCGACCGCTACGGAAAAAATCAACACCATACCAAACACCGCGAGCAATGCCCCACGCCGCAAAATGCCAAGCATCAGGCAAACACCGGCGGTCAACTCGAGCCATGGCACGCCGTAAGCCACCCACGCATCCAGCGGCGGGCCAACCATGCGGTAGTTCGCGACATCAGCCAAAAAACGATCCAACTCGGTACCGAAAATTTTCAACCCACCACTGTACGCAAACCAACAGCCGAGCATCACACGCAAGACCAGCGCGACGACTTCTTTAGGTTTCGCAGGCATCGTGAATTTTGAAGCTCAACATGGAAACACCTATCCTCAAAGCACCCGGAGATGCATCGCACACCCAATCAAGCGTGCGCCATGTAGCGCTGTTGCGCCTCAGCCTCGGGATTATGCGGAACAGATTCGTTTTCAACCTTGGTATCGGCCACCAGCTCGTCGCGAAACTTGGCGATGATCGCTTCGACTGGCCATGAAGATGCCTCACCAAAGGCGCAGATCGTGCGTCCGTCGATTTGATAGGCCACGCTCTCGAGCGTCTGAATGTCGCTCGGTGCTGCGTCACCCGCCACGATACGATCGGAGATTTTTTTCATCCAGGTCGATCCCTCACGACAGGGCGTGCACTGACCGCAGGATTCGTGGGCGTAGAAGGCGTTGATGTTATTAAGCACCCACGACATCTTGCGCGAATCATCGAGCACGATCACTCCGCCCGAGCCAGCCATCGACCCGCAGGCAGCCAGCGTGTCGAAGTCGAGCTGGATGTCCCAGAAATCCAACTGACGCTCACTGCCGTCGGGGTTCTTCAATTTGAAGAATTCATCGCAACGCAAAATCTTCGACGAAGAACCACCGGGAATCACCGCCTTGAACGAGCGTCCATCCTTGGGTCCGCCACAAACATCATAAAGCAGCTCGCGCATGGTGAGCTTGCCGACCTCGACTTCGAAATAGCCGGGGTTTTTCACATCGCCCGACACGCAAAGAATTCGGGTGCCGGTGTTGCGCGCGACACCGAGCTTGGCGTATTCATCACCGCCCATGCGGATGATGTGTTTCACATGGCAGAGCGATTCGACATTATTGACGATCGTAGGGCACATGTAGAGGCCAAGCGCGGCGGGAAAGTAAGGCGGCTTGATGCGCGGGTATGGGCGTTTGCCTTCGAGCGATTCGATCAGGCCGGTTTCCTCGCCGCAGATGTAGGCACCAGCACCGCGGTGGACATAAAGCTCAAGATCAAAGCCTGACCCGAGAATGTTTTTACCAACGAAATTTTTCGCGCGTGCCTCTTCGATGGCGCGCTCGACGATGAGCGCCGCTTCGGGGAATTCCTCACGCAGGTAGATGTAAGCGGTGTGCGCGCCCACCGCGAAGGCCGAGATGATCATGCCCTCGATGAGTTGATGCGGATCCTGATGGAGGATGTAGCGATCCTTGAAGGTACCCGGCTCGGATTCGTCGCCATTGCAGATGAGGTACACCGGCTTGGTATTGTTCGGCGGAATGAAGGTCCACTTCATCCCAGTCGGGAAACCCGCACCACCCCTGCCGCGAAGGCCGGATTTTTTCACCTCTTCGATGATGTCCTTCTGCGGCATGGCCATGGCCTTGCGCAAATCTTCATACCCGCCATCGCGCATGTAGCACTCGATCGAAGGGTCCCATCCTTCACGGTCGACATTTTTGAAGATGAGCCGGTACTCGCGGGCGTGGGGTTGCTTGGTGTAGGTGATCATTGGATGAATCAATCGGCAGTGGGAATGGCCTCAAGCATGAGACCGTGAGGAACGAAGCGCTGAAAATCACTGATGTTGCGCGTGGCGACCACCTCGCGCTTGGATAACGCGGCAGCGGCGATCATGCAGTCAGCATGCGAACCACGGCGGCGCCCGGTAATGTGAAACAAACGCGAGGCGATCTCCGCCTGATCCCCATCGAAGGGGCGAATGCCGCCAGCGAGAACGGCTCGGACTGCGTCTTTCTGGGCGTGCGAATGCGGGCCATTGAGAAATTCGGACCAAGCCACCGCAGAGGTGGTGAGCACCCTGCCCTCGGACAACCATTCCCGGACCAAGGGCACCTGCGGCGAATGCGCTGTAACGATGTCGATCAGGATGTTGGTATCGAGATGAATCATGGTTCCCACCAATATTTTTTGGCGTTGCGCTCTGCGACCATCGCAGTGCGGTACTCAGCGGCCTCCTCAGCCAGCAGCCCGCCACCCGATTGCAGCCAATCCAAGGCCTCCAAGGGCTTGGGAGCCGCAGCTTCGCGGTCCGAACGGTCTTTCATTTCACGAACCGCACGGCGCACAACCTCGGCCTTCGAGGTATCCAGGCGTTTGCTCAACTCATCCAAGGCACGGATGGTCCAAGCATCCAAGGCCATGCTGGTACGGGTCAATTTGTAGGTGTCACTGCTCATGTGGTAATTCATGCACTAACCTATTACCGATTACAAGCATTTTTTCACTCGACGGCATATTTCCCCAATAAATCCCCAGCCTTTTCCGGTGCAACTCCCTCGTGGAAATCGTCGTTGACCATGCAGACCGGTGCCGTCCCGCAAGAGGCAAGGCACTCGGCAAATTCGACGGAAAATTTCCCACAGGGCGAAACAGAGATCGGATGATGATGCGAGTCGGCATGCGAGCGATCGATACCAGTCAGTTCGCAGAGTCGCTCCATGAGTTCGTAGGATCCGCCCATCGCGCACGAAAGCGTGCGGCAAACGCGGATGTGAAATTTCCCCGGAGCCGATTGACGAAAGCCGGGATAAAAAGTCACCACCTCGAGCACCTTGATCGGTTCGAGCTCAAGCTTGGCAGCCACCCACTCGATGGCCGGCGCGGAGATGAATCCGAAATGATGCTGCACAATGTGAAGCAAGGGCAATGTGGCGGATCGCTTGCTCGCAGAGTAATGCGAAATCCGCTCGTCCGCCTCGGCCTCAAGCTCGGGCGTGACAGCAAACGGAGCAAAACAACGGCTGCCTGGCGTCTCAGGCGAGGCAACGGATTCTTCGAGTGATGAGGCGGACATGGAAATAATGCGGTTGGCGGCGGACGAAAATTTAATCGGACGATCAACGATCGCACTCGCCCATAACGAAATCAAGCGAGCCCAAGATCGCCGGAATATCGGAGACCATGTGACCCGGCAAAAGTTTCGAGACGATCGAAAGGTTGCAGAAGGAGGGGCTGCGGATCTTAAGGCGGTAGGGAACTCCCCCACCCTTCGAGTGAATGTAAAAACCGAGTTCACCCTTGGGATTCTCCGCTCCGAAATAAACCTCTCCAGCCGGCGCGTCGATGCCCTGCGTGGATACAATGAAGTGATGGATCAGCTCCTCCATCGACATCATCACACGCTCCTTGTCGGGCAGCATGCTCTTGGTGTCGGCAAGGTTCACCGGCCCATCAGGCATGCGGTCGAGCACCTGTCGGCAAATGCGTATCGACTGACGCATTTCCTCCATGCGCACCAGGTAGCGTGCGTGGCAATCGCCTTCATCCATCACCGGGATGTCAAAATCGTAGTTTTCGTACCCAAGGTATGGGTTGTCTTTGCGAAGGTCGCGGGCAACGCCCGAGGCACGCAGGTTGGGTCCGGTCATACCCCAGGCAACAGCCGACTCTTTGGTGATACCCCCGATGTCGATCATGCGATCGAGGAAGATCTTGTTGCGGTCGAGCAACTTGGAAACCTCGCCAATGGTGATCTCGCACTCGTCGAGGAATTTGCGTACCGATGCCTCAAAGCCTGCAGGCATGTCGCGCACCTGACCACCAACCCGTGTGTACGAAGTGGTGAAGCGCGCACCGGTGAGCTGTTCACAAAGGTTATAAACCTTTTCGCGTTCGGTGAAGGTATACAGGAAAACAGTCATCGCGCCAACATCCATCGCACAGACGCCGACACCGAGCATGTGGGAGGAAATGCGTGCCAGCTCGCAGCAAAGCACGCGCAGGGCCTGACCCCTCGGCGGTAGCGTCCAGCCCATCAGCTTTTCCACAGCGAGGGCGTAGGCGACATTGTTAGCCAAAGGCGCTAGGTAATCCAAGCGGTCTGTGTACGGCACAAACTGGTTGTAATGCATGTTTTCAGCGATCTTCTCATCGCCGCGATGGAGAAACCCCACATCGGGATCCGCCTTGGCGATGACTTCGCCATCCAGCTCGAGAACCAGGCGCAGAACCCCGTGCGTCGCTGGATGCGATGGCCCCATGTTGAGAATCATCCGCTCGCCCACGAGATCGTTCGTCTCGGCGTGATAACCTTCAACAGCCTGGGCCGCGCGAGCCATGGTGTCCGGAGCCTCGATTTCGTGGGTGCTGATACTCATGAATTGCCGCAGGAGTAAGCACCCAAAACCGCGGACTTCGCAAGGGGTTTGTGAAATTTTCTCACCTCAGCATCACGCATCACAAAGGGCAAAATCACCACCGCCCGCACACCCACGCCATTTCCATCTCGCATTACGCCGTCACCGTGCTTTGATCGCCTCCATGCGCACTTATCTGATCATGACGATCCTCGGCAGCGATCGCCCCGGCCTCGTGAATTCCCTCGCCGAGACTGTCGCCCGCCATGGCGGAAATTGGCTTGAATGCCGCATGACCCGACTCGCGGGGCAATTTGCAGGCATCGTGCGTGTCGAGTGCCCCCAAGATCATGTCGACGCCCTGCTGCACGAGCTTCAATGCCCCAGCGGCGACCCGGCCCATACCGGCCTCACCGTGCAAGCCGCTCGCGAATCCGCCGAACCATCCCGCACGCAGCGAACGATCAAAGTGGAAGTCGTCGGCAATGACCGCCCGGGCATCGTACGCGAAATCACCGCAGCGATCGCCACCGCCGGCGGCAACATCGAAGAGCTCGCCACCAATCTCGAAAGCGCCCCGATGAGCGGTCACCCGATGTTCCGCGCGCAAGGCACCGTTTCGATACCGGAGTCAGTCGCGATCGAAAAAATCACCGCCGCAATCGAAAACCTCGGCGGCGACCTCAGTGTCGACGTGACAGTCTGAAGCGCCAAACGCCGATCAAAACGGCCAAACCACCGGGATCAACAAGCAGGAAACAATCCAGCAAATGATGTTGAGCGGGATGCCTACCTTCAGGAAGTCGACAAAGCGGTAACCACCTGGACCATAGACCATCATGTGCGTCTGATAACCCATCGGCAACGCGAAGGCGGTCGATGCTGCAACGGTCACCGCCATGATGAATGGGCGCGCGCTGACATCAAGCTCGCCCGCCAATGTGACAACGATCGGAATCATCATCACCGCCGTGGCATTGTTGGACAAAACTTCGGTGAGTAAGAGGGTAAGCAAAAACACCAGCCACAACATTACGATCGGAAGGTTTTCCGGCGCAACAAGATGCTCGGCAAAATTTACCAAACCCTTGGCCAACCACACAGCAGTGCCGGTATTCTGCATCGCCATCCCAAGCCCAAGCAATCCGTAAAGCATCAGCAAGACCTGCCAGTCGATGCTCGCATGCGCCTCGCGCGGCGTCATGACCTTCATCCACAACAGGAACAAAGCCCCAACCATCGCCGCATAGTGAATCGGGATGCGGGGAATCCATGGGTAAACCCGCCCAAGCACATCGCTCAGCGTTGCGACCAGCACCACGCCAATCAATACACCAGCAGAAAGAAACATGTGCGAACGCTTGTGATGACGCTCGACCACCGGGGCATGCACCTCGGCCTTGTCGGTCATCACGAAATCACGCGTCGCCTCAAGCGCATCGAGGTTGTTCTTGGCGGTGATCACCAAAAGCGTATCACCCACCTCAAGATCAAGTGTCGCGATTCGATCGGTGATGTTCTGACCATTGCGATGCACCGCGAGCACCACGCTGTTGTATTGCTGGCGGAAGTCCGACTCAGCGAGCGAAACTCCGATGAGCGAGGAGTCATCGCGGATGACGAGTTCGGAAACAATGCCATCAACCGTCGAAAGAAGCTCGGCACCGATTGATGCAAACAAGGCCTCAGCCTTCGACGCTCCACCGCGCCGACGGTGAAGAGCGACCAGAAAGCGGTCGTTTTTCTCCACCACGATTTCCGACAAAGGTTGCATCACACGCGCACCGCTGCGCCGCACTTCCATGATGTGAATGCCCTCGGCGCGATTGGCCAAAGGCGTCTGGAAAAGCGGTTTGCCGATCATGTTGGAATCACGACCAACGAGCAAATGATAGAGCGGCGTCGTGCGGGATTCGATGTCCAGACTGCCCGTGATCGATGAACGAGCGGGAATGAGCTTGGGACCGAAAACTGTAAGGTAAATGATGCCCACAATCGCCAATGGAATCCCCAGCGGCGCGAGCTCGAACATCGACATCGGCTCAACCTTGAGATCACGCAGCGCGCCATTCACCAGTAGGTTGGTCGATGTACCAATCAGCGTGCAACAACCGCCAAGAATCGACGCGTAAGAAAGCGGCATCAGCAACCTTGAGGCCGCAATGTCCTTCGATCTCGCGAAGCCCAATGTCACGGGCAAGAGAATCGCCACGATCGCGGTGTTGTTCATCCACGCGCTGAAAAATGCGGTCACCGCCGAAAATGCCAAAATCGCCGTGCGGGTGTTTCCCGACAAACGGTCGCGCAGCAGCATGCCAATCCGGTCAACCGCTCCCGACTTCTCAAGCGCGCCACCGATCACAAACAAACAAGCAATCGTCAGTGGCGCCTCGTTCTTGAAAACCTCCACCATCTTGGCGGCATCCACCAAGCCAAGAGCCACCACCAAACACAAAATCGACAACGCCAACACATCCGGTGCCGCCCACTCGCGAATGAACGCCACAAGCGTCAGCGCGATGACAGCCAAGGTCAGTGCAATTTCCAGTGTCATGTTGGGTTGGGGGAACTCCGACCCCATGAACAGCCCTCGCCGGTTTGGCAAGTGCAAGTTTAACCACCAAATCCCATCGTGGCTTGCGGAAATGCCCTGAAATCATCCTAATGCCCTCCGATGCAACGCCCGCGGATCTCCACAAACCTCGCAATCTCCGCCGATGGCAAAATCACCTCAGCCGATCGCCGCCCCTCGGGCTGGACCTCGAAAAAGGACCATGCCCGCCTCCTGGAATTGCGCCAGTCCGCCGACGCCCTCCTCGTCGGCATGGGCACGCTCATCGCCGACCGCATGACCCTTACCCGCCCGGACAAGGCCACTCCGCCGCTGCGCTGCGTGATCTCACGCAGCCGCGCGATCGATACCGAACACCCGATTTTTCATCGCGATGGCGGCCCGATCCATCTCGTGATCACCGGCAAAAAACTTCCGCCGATCGACCCACTGCTCGTCGGCAAGCTCACGGTTCATCACATGCCGCTCGAAAAATTTCTTGATCATCTGAAGACCCAACTCGGCGTCCAAAACCTCCACTGCGAAGGCGGCGGTGAATTAATTCGCGCACTCGCAAAAATGGATGCGATCGACGAATTTCACGCAACCCTCGCCGCACACACCATCTTTACCGGCGAAAATGCCCCCACGGCCACTGGTGCGCTGCACGATTATTTGCCTCGCAGCATCACATTCGAGCTAAAGCACTTCGAGCCAGACCCCACACTCGGCGAATGTTTCATCAGCTACGGCCGCAAAGTGGCCGAACTCAATCAATGAGCAGCCTTGTGCTCCTCGGCGTGATCATCGGCATGCTTGTCGGAATGACCCGAGCCATGCTTGTGAAGCTGCTTGGTGCCGTTGGGACCTTCGAACTCATGACGCTCGCAGGAAATTCCAACGAGGCAGGCCACCACCAAAATCAGGGAGGAAAAGCATTTCATCGCGCCGCTTAATACCTTGCCGCCACCGAAAGGCAACCCCGAAGCGATGGAAAAAACCACCGAAACATCAAGCCTTCAACCAATCCGCCACCCGCGCGGCCGCCCTCTTCTCCACGCCCGGCTCCCCCAACTTCGCCGCCACACCAGCAAGACGCTCCAGCATTTTTGAGGCAAGCTCGGGCGATTCAATCAAGCACTTGAGCTGCTCTTCGACCTTCTCAGGCTTGGCATCCGCTTGCACCAACTCCTCGACCACTCGCTCGCCTGCGATGATGTTGACCAAGCCGATGAACTCAATTTTTACCAGTAATTTGGCCAAAAAATAAGTCAAAGGCGCGACCCGATACACGAGACAATACGGAATACCGAGACAGGCCGCCTCAAGCGTTGCCGTGCCACTGGCAATCACCCCGCAACCCGCCTGCCGCATCAGCTCATGACTCCCGCCGGTCCTGACCTTGATCCAACCCTCGGCCCCAGCCTCCTCAATCAGACCGCGGATTTTCACCGCCAGTTTTTGCGTCGCCGCAGGCACCTCAAAATTCAGTTCCATGCGCCAGTTTCTCAAACGACCAGCAACCTCGATCATCATCGGAAACAAACGCGCCACCTCACGCTCGCGACTCCCGGGAAACAATCCGACCAAACAGGCATCCCTTGAAATATCCGCGGCAAGCACTCCCTGAAGCTGATCCACCAATGGATTGCCCACAAAGCTGGCCTTGAGGCCGGCCGTTTCAAAGATCGCCACCTCGAACGGAAACAAACAAAGCACTTCGTCGAGGATCCGCGCCATTTTCGGAATCCGCCGTTTGTTCCACGCCCACACCTTCGGGCTGATGTATTGAATGATCCGTATCCCAGGAAATTCCCGCCTCACGGCCTCGGCAAAACGCAAATTGAAACCGGGATAATCGATCAGCAAAAGCACCCCGGGGCGAAATTCCCGCAGCTCTGCCATCATCCGCGCAAAGCACTCACGAAACCATCCGTACTTTTTCAACACCTCCCACACCCCCATCACCGCGGCGTCCTCAACCCAATCGACAATTCCCCCACCGGCGACTTTCACCATCTCAGGACCACCCGCGCCACGCAGCTCAAGCCCCGGCCGCAACGCTAGCAACTCCCGCAAAAGCCCCGCGCCATGCGCGTCACCGCTCAGCTCGCCCGCCACGACATACAAGCGCTCACCCATGGCCGCGAGCCTAACGGCCACCATTTGGGCTGACCATGAAAAACACCGCTGTCATCTCATTCGGGGAAAATACCATCTTGCGCGGACTTCCGCATTGATATCCCCTCGCCTGGCGGCTTTGATCGCCGCAACGAACCATTCCATAAGGTCACTCCATGCCCGAAGAAACAACTCCCTCTGTCGCGCCGCTCGCGGAAATCAATCTCGGCCCCAGCAAGTTCGAGCAGTTTCTCGACAACAATCAAAAGACCCTCGCGGTCTTGCTCGCCGTCGCGGTTGTTGCCAGTGCCGTTTACATCGTCATCCGCGGTGTGGAAAAAAGCCGCGAGCACAGCGCCGGTGTGGCCCTGAGCAAGGCATTGAACATCACCGCATTGCAGGATGTGATCAGCAACCACGCCAACACCAAAGCCGCCGCATCGGCAAAATTGCTTCTCGCAGACATGCAAGCAGGAGAAAACAAAACGGATGCAGCGATCGAAACCCTTAAAGATTTCATCGCCACCCACAACGACCACCCGGCGAGGGCCACTGCCAGCGCCAGACTCGGAGCCTGCCTGATGTCCCAAGGAAAAAACGCCGAAGCATCATCAATCTTCCAACAAATCGTCAGCGACCCGCTGGCCCGATACATCGCCCCCTACGCCCTGATCAGTCTCGGCGACATCGCCAAGATCGGCGGCGACACCGCAAAAGCCGAGTCCTACTTCAACAAGGTCAAATCGGAGTTCCCCGAGAGCAGTTTCATCGATCTCGCAAACGAACGCCTCAATTCGGTGCAAGCCAAACCACCCGTGGAAGTCCAGCCCCCGGCACCCGAAGCCAAGAAAGAACCGGTGGCTCAACCAGCGCCGCCCAGCCCCACCTCGGCTCCAACCCCCACACCCGCAAAAAGCCAAGGCAAAGCCACCAAAAAGAAAAATTAAGACTGGAGAAAATCGCCTCCTCCAACATAGTCGGGTCGTTTATCAACCTTCACTCCAACCACCTCATCACATGTTCAAAAAAGTCATCGGCCAAGATCAGGGAGAATCTACCCGCTCCACCCCCCCGAATGCGGATAGTCGCCCAAGCGAATCAACCACCCCCATCGCATCCGCATCCTTTACCTCGCAGTCCTCCACCTATGGCTCACAATCGGCAAGCCCACGCAGCAACTCGCCCCAAGCATCGCGAAATGTGCTCTCGTCCGATGTCGAAATCAAAGGCTCGGTGAAATTCACCAATGACCTCGTGATCGATGGAAAAATCGAAGGCAACATCTCCTCTGATGGAAATCTCACCATTGGTGAAAACGCCCGCATCAAGGCGGAGATCAGCACGGCTACTATCATCGTCTACGGCAAAGTTCACGGCAACCTCACCGCCAGCGAACGCGTGGAATTGAAAGCGAGCGCGGAAGTGGTTGGTGACATCAAAGCCAAAACCCTTTCGATTGAAGCCGGCGCAATCTTCGTGGGCAAATCCACCGTTGGCACGCCTGCCCAAGGCGCCGCCCAAGCCACGGCCCCAGCCGCACCGAAAACCGTCCCCGCCACCAGTGAGACACCTAAACAAGGTACCCTCGCCGGCACCATTTCCTGAACTTGAGATCCCCCAACACCCGCACCAGACGCAATGGCCGATGAGCCTCAGCGCCATCGCATCCGCATCGAATGCACGGAATGCGGGCACTCCCAACAGGAGCCGGCCATGGTGGTCTCGACCCAATGCCGAAATTGCAGATCTGGCATCAGCGTGACCAATGGCAAGAGCATCGCCCGGCAAACCACCACTGCACGCATCGCAAAATCGCAGCAGGAGGAGTTACCGGAACCACCAGCCAAGACACTCGAACCGATCGTACCAGCCCCTCCCAAACCCAGCGTTAGGGAAATTCTGCTGCATTTTCTCAATCCGCCCTCCCCACCACGCTTTCTCACCTGCTCCGTCTGCAAGCACCATTTCAAGGTAGCCGGCGACGCTCAATCGAGCCAGTGCCCGAAATGCTGCGGCTATCTCAGCCTGCTTGACCACGAAATCAACACGCTTTGGGACCACAGCATCAAAACCTGCGGCAACGTGACCATTCGCAAAAACGGCAACTTCAACGCCGCCAGCCTCGATTGCCACAACCTCACCGTCATGGGCAGCGTTCATTGCCCCGTCCACTGCACCGGCGACTTGGTAATCAGATCCCACGCGAAGTTCAACCACCCCATCCACTGCCGCCGACTCCTCGTGGAAAAGTGCTCGCGAGTGGAATTCCTCAGTTCCGTCATCGCGGAGTCCGCCTGCATCAACGGCCATGTGCGCGGGCAACTCACCTGCTCCGGCACGGTATCGCTCGAAAGGCGCGCACAATTTCACGGACTTGTTCGCACAACCTCTCTCTTGGTAAAATCCGGCGCTCACCATTTCGGAACCGTGGAAATCATCAATGGTGATTCCACCCCAGCCAACGAAACACAAAGCATGCCAGCCAACCGATGACCTCACTCGATCTCAAACAGGAAATCCTCGACCTCAAAAAATCGCGCAACGCGGTCATCCTCGCCCACAACTACCAATCGGCGGAAATTCAGGATGTGGCGGACTACGTCGGCGACTCACTCGGGCTCGCCTACCATGCCAAGGAAACCAACGCCGATGTGATTGCATTCTGCGGCGTTCACTTCATGGCCGAAACCGCCAAAATCGTAAACCCGGAGAAAATTGTCGTCCTCCCCGACAAGGACGCCGGATGCTCGCTCGAACAATCTTGTCCTGCCGATCAACTCGAAGCCTTCCTCAACGCCAACAAGGAAAAGAACTACTATGTCATCGCCTACATCAACTGCTCCGGCGCGGTGAAGGCGCTCTGCGATGTGATCTGCACCTCGGGAAACGCCGTAAAAATTGTCAATCAAGCTCCCAAGGACCGACCCATCCTTTTCGTGCCCGATGAAAATCTCGGCGCCTGGGTCATGGAACAAACCGGTCGCAAAATGGACCTCTGGAAAGGCAATTGCTATGTCCATGTCGAGTTCACCCGCGAGTCGATCCAACGCATCAAATCGGAATACCCCGATGCCCTCGTGGTCGCCCACCCTGAATGTACCCAAGCGGTCAGGCTCCTCGCCGATGAAGTTTGTTCGACGGAAAAAATGGTCGACTACTGCAAAAACGCCCCGGTCAAAAACATCATCGTGGTCACCGAAAGCGGCATGCTTCACCGCCTACGCAAGGAATGCCCCGACAAAAATCTCATCCCCGGCCCCACCGATCGCTGCGCTTGCGCCGACTGCCGCTACATGAAAATGAACACGCTGCAAAAACTTCGCGACTGCCTCGCCAACCTGTCCCCACGCGTCGAAATGGAGGAGTCCGTCCGCAAACGCGCCGAGGCTCCGCTGCTGCGAATGCTCGAGCAGTCGAAAAACTGATTTATCAACCACCCACAACCAAGCCCCATCATGTCCTGGCAAAACTACAACCAATCCATCCTCCGTCACCCGCAATTCGGCTTTTCACTCGACCTCTCGCTCATGGAGATCGGGACCGACTTCGTCGCGAACATGATGCCGAAAATCAACAAAGCCTTCGATGACATGAAGGCACTCGAAGCCGGCGCCATCGCCAACCCCGATGAAGATCGCCGCGTCGGCCACTATTGGCTTCGCAACCCCGAACTCGCGCCGACCCCCGAACTGCGCGAAGCAATCACCGCGCCGCTTGCCGAGCTGAAAAATTTCGCCTCAAAAATTCATTCGGGCGAAATTACCACACCCTCCGGCTCTCCCTTCAAACAACTTCTCCTCATCGGCATCGGCGGCTCCGCCCTCGGCCCGCAACTCGTCGCCGAAGCCCTCGGCAACCACGCGAAGCTGCCGATCTTTTTCTTCGATAACACCGACCCTGCGGGCATGGACGCTGTCCTCGAAAAACTCAAACCATCCGGCCTTGCCAACACGCTCGTGCTGGTGATTTCAAAATCCGGCGGCACCCCCGAAACGCGCAATGGCATGCTCGAAGCCGAAGCGGCATGGAAGGCTGCCGGACTCAATTTTGGAAAACACACGATTGCCGTGACCGGCACCGGCTCAAAGCTCCACCAATACGCGACCAAAAGCACATTCATCACCACCTTTCCAATGGAAGACTGGATTGGTGGACGAACTTCACTGCTCTCCACAGTCGGCCTCGTGCCCGCCTCACTTCAAGGCATCAACATCGATGATCTGCTCGCGGGCGCTGCCGCCATGGATGCGGAAACCCGCAAGACTGATGTGAAGTCAAACGCCTCGATGCAGCTTGCCCTCGCATGGCATCACGCCACCAACGGCAAGGGAGAAAAAGACATGGTGGTCCTGCCCTACAAGGATTCACTCGTGCTGTTTTCCAAATACCTTCAGCAACTCGTCATGGAGTCACTTGGCAAAGAACTCGACCTCGATGGCAAGGTGGTACACCAAGGCATCGCAGTCTATGGCAACAAGGGATCCACCGATCAACACGCCTATGTCCAACAATTGCGCGACGGCGTGAACAATTTTTTTGCCACATTCATCGAAGTCCGCAAAGGCCGCGATGGCCAGAGCATCGAAGTCGAACCCAGCACCACATCTGCCGATTACCTCCAGGGGTTTCTGCGCGGAACACGAAAGGCCCTCCACGAATCCGGTCGCAAGTCGCTCACGATCTCAATCCCGGAAGTCACCCCCTTTCAACTCGGATTGCTCATCGCACTCTTCGAACGCGCAGTCTCGTTCTACGCCTCGTTGGTCAATATCAACGCCTACCATCAACCCGGCGTGGAAGCTGGCAAAAAGGCCGCGGGAGTCTTTCTCGAAACCCTCAAGAATGTTGCCGCCAAACTGACCTCAGCGCCACAAACAGCCGAGCAAATCGCCACCGCGATCAATGCCGACCCGGAAGATGTCCACCACTGCCTCACTCACCTCAACGCCAACGGCAAAGCAAAGGCAAATCTAGGTGAGAGACCGGCTCTGGATACATTCACGGCCTGAACCGGCGGACACACGTCTTTACTGCGACAGAAAATTCTAGCCATCGCTCGGGGCCTCACATGGTTATCCAAAACCAATGGCGCAGGCATGCGGGGGCGATCAACCCTGAGATTTCCAAACCACCGAGCCGCATCGGAACTCATTCCTTGTCCTGCACTCAGGCCTCAGCTAGAAATCAACCCGATGAAACGCACCATCACCGTTCTCCTCGCCCTGCTCGCTCCGTTCACGGTTTTAGCCGATGCGGAAAAATCCGCCAAACCCTCCACCACCAAGGTTCGCCTCAAAACCAATCACGGCGACATCGTCCTCGAACTCAACAAAGAAAAAGCTCCGATCACCGTCGCCAACTTCGTCGATTATGTGAAAAAGAAACACTACGACGGCACGGTCTTCCACCGCGTCATCAATGGCTTCATGATCCAAGGCGGTGGCTTTGAATCGAAGGACGGCACACTCGTCGAAAAGCCCGCCGGTAAGCCCATCACCAACGAAGGCAAAAACGGTCTCAAAAATGCCCGCGGCACAATCGCCATGGCGCGCACCAACGACCCCAACAGCGCGAAGGCCCAATTCTTCATCAATGTGCAAAACAACGCGATGCTCGACTACCCGAACAACGGCGGCTACGCGGTCTTCGGATCGGTCGTCGAAGGCATGGATGTGGTCGACAAGATCAAGTCAGCGCCGACCGGTACCGGCAAAATGAAAATGCTCCACCCCGCCACAGGCCAGGCCATCGAAGTGCCCGCCGAAAATGTGCCCAACGCCGCTGTCACGATTGTCAGCGCCACGCTCGAGTAACTCACCCCGCGCTCCGCACAGCCACTCCCCGATTCATCCGCCTCACCCACCTTGATGCAACTCTGGTTCTGCCCGATTCTCGCCTTCCTGCTCGGCTCGATTCCCTTCGGGTTGATCATTTCCAAGGCCAAAGGCATCAACATCCGCGAGCACGGATCCGGCAACATCGGAGCCACCAACGTGCTTCGCGTTGTCGGCAAAAAATACGGCTACGGCTGCCTGCTGCTCGATGTGCTGAAAGGTTTCGTTCCGGTGGTGCTCGCGATCAACCTCATCCAAATCGCAGGCCGCGCACCGGGCATCCCACTTGGGTTACCCGAATTATGGATCATGGAATTGTCTGCCGCATCGGCTATGAAGGCCCAAATCATCCATGTCATCACCGCCCTCTGCGCGGTGCTCGGTCACAACTATTCGCCGTGGGTGAACTTCAAGGGCGGTAAGGGCATCGCTACCTCTGGTGGTGTTCTGCTCGCATTGATGCCCTTCGCGGTGATCATCCTCCTCGCGATCTGGGGCCTGCTCTTCATCACCACCCGCTATGTCTCGGTCGCCAGCGTCGGCGCCGCAGTCTCGCTGCCTTTTCTCACGCTCTGGGGTTCATGGCACCACGGCCGCATTCAAGACGGTACATGGAACAAACCACTCCTCGCCTTCACCATCGTCATCGCAATTCTCGCCGTATGGAAACACCGCATAAATTTCCGCCGACTCATGGATGGCACCGAACACCGCTTCGAAAAAAAATCAGGATAGCAAAAAACAAAGATTAGCGATCCACTCCACGCATCCATGCCCATCGCCCCCATCACATCGGCCGCAATCCTCGGCGCAGGCTCGCTCGGCACCGCCCTGGCGAAACTCCTAACGCCGAAGCTAAGCCCGATCATCCTCGTTTCCAACGAGGCATCTTGCGCCGAGGGCATCAACCGCGATCACCGCAACCCGAAATACCTTACCGACATCACGCTGGCCGAACACATCCGCGCCACCACCGACCACCGAGAAGCGGTTGGCCATCCGCTCGTCATCTTTGCCGTACCGACACTCGCAATTCGCAGCGAGGCGGAGAAACTCAAAGCCGCCGGAATTTCCAACGATGTGCCGCTGCTCACTTGCGCCAAGGGGATCGAACGCAATACCGGCGAACGCATGAGCGAGATTCTCCGCGAAATTTTCCCTCAAAACCCGATCGCTGTCCTCACTGGACCCAACCACGCCGAGGAAATCGCCAACGAACTCGTCACCTGCGCGGTGATTGCTTCGGAAGACGCGCAAGTCGCTGCCGAACTCCAACAAGTCTTCACCCTCCCGCACTTCCGCTCCTACACCAGCAACGATCCTGCCGGTGCGGAACTCGGCGGAGCGGTAAAAAATGTTTATGCGATCGCGGCCGGCATGGCCCACGGCCTCGGCCTAGGCGACAACGCGGTCGCCGCCCTTGTCACTCGCGCCCTTGCCGAGATGACCCGACTCGGCACCACCCTTGGTGGCCACCCCGAAACATTCTCCGGCCTCTCCGGCGTCGGCGACTTGATCGTCACCTGCTTCTCCGAACATTCGCGCAACCACCGCGTCGGCCTCGCCCTTGGCAAGGGCCAGTCGCTCGAACACGCGGTTCAATCGCTTGGCATGGTCGCCGAAGGCGTGCCCAACACGCTCTCGATCCACGATGCAGCCCGCAAGGCAGGCGTCCGTACCCCCATCCTCGACGCAGTTTATTCGGTGCTCTACGAAAACAAGCAGGCCGCCGCCGCAATGCACGAACTTCTCAACCGCGATCCACGCCCCGAAACCAGCTAAACACATGAAAGAAGCCATCGACTTCATCCTCCACATCCAAGAGCACCTCACCACCTTTACCAGCGCTTATGGCCCACTGGTTTATGGGTTGCTCTTTGCAATCATCTTCTGCGAAACCGGCCTTGTCGTCACCCCCTTCCTGCCCGGCGATTCGCTGCTCTTTGCCGTCGGTGCCGTTGCAGCCGACCCCGTATCCGGCCTCAACATCTGGCTCGCGGGCCTCATCATCCTCGTCGCCGCCATCATCGGCGACACAGTGAACTACTGGATCGGCAACAAATTCGGCAGCTTGATGCTTCGCACCTTCCCGCGCATCGTAAAGCCCTCGCACATCGAGAAAACCAACGAGTTCTACCAACGCTACGGCGGAAAAACCATCATCATCGCTCGCTTCGTTCCCATCGTTCGCACCTTCGCCCCCTTCGTCGCGGGCACCGGCAACATGGATTACAAACGCTTCATGTTCTTCAATGTGATCGGCGCCATCCTCTGGGTCGCCACTATCCTCCCCGCCGGATGGTTTTTCGGCAACATCCCGATCGTGAAGAAAAACTTCGAACTCGTCGTCCTCGGCATCATCGCCTTCTCACTACTCCCCATGGTGATCGAAATCCTGCGAGCGAAATACAAACGCCCGGAGAAATAAGGGAAGTCGTGCTGCTAAGCATCTTCAATTTTCAAACCAACAAAAAAGCACGACATCACAGTCGTGCTTTTTTGCAGTGATGCCACATCCAAACAATCACTCCCACTCGATGCTCGCCGGTGGCTTGGTCGAGATGTCGTAGAGCACACGGTTGATCCCCTTCACTTCATTGAGAATGCGGTGGCTGGTCTCGCGCAGCAATTGCGGCGGAAGCTCGACCCAGTCGGCCGTCATGGCATCTTCCGACACCACCGCACGCAGTGAGATCGCCCACTCGTAGCTGCGCTCGTCGCCCTTAACCCCCACGGTTTTAACCGGGATCAAGCCCGCATAGGCCTGCCACACACGTTCGTACCAACCGTGCTCTTTGAGCTTGCCAATGAAGATGGCGTCGCACTCGCGAATGATCCGCAAACGATCCTCGGTGATCACACCCGGGCAACGCACCGCAAGCCCTGGACCTGGAAATGGATGACGATGCAAAATGTCGTGCGGGATTCCCAAGGAAGCACCGAGCGCTCGAACCTCATCCTTGAAGAGCTCCGCCAACGGCTCGAGCACCTTGCCCTCCGCCTGCAATTCCAAAATGCGGTCAACGCGGTTGTGGTGGGTCTTGATCTTCGAGGCCTTCGACCGCGCGTTAGATGCACTCTCAATGACATCCGGATAAAGCGTTCCCTGGGCAAGCATTTCAGCATCACCGACCGAATCCCAGAACACATCGATGAACAGGTTGCCGATGATCACGCGCTTTTTCTCTGGATCATCGACACCATCAAGCGCGGTCATGAAACGCTCGGCGCAATCGACCGTTTCGATCGGTACGCCCATGCGGTGGAAATTGTTGCGAACCTCTTCGCCCTCGTCTTTGCGCATCAAGCCGTGATCGACAAAAATCGCGCGGATGTTGGCACCGGCTTCATGCAAAAGGACTGCCAGCACCGTGCTATCAACGCCACCGGAGACGCCGCACACGATCTGTTTGTTGCCAACCTGTTCACGAATGCCGTCGATGATCTCACGCTTAAAGTCGTCGATTCGGAATGGCAGCAGGTTCTTGGCGTTGAGCAGGAAGTTGTGAAGGATCCGCAAGCCCTCATGACTATGGGTCACCTCCGGGTGAAACTGGATACCGAAAAACCTGTCATGCCATTGCAGCGAAACCGG
>CAIVXP010000021.1 GCA_903909905.1 Akkermansiaceae bacterium | reverse complement strand
CTGATGGCGGTACAGTATCTGCTCATTGTAGGGCTCGCGTATCCGCTGGCGGCGCTCAATGTCATTTTTCGCGACACTCAGCACATCGTCGCGGTGCTATTGCAGTTGATCATGTTTGTTACGCCGGTGTTTTACAGCCTCGATCAGGTGCCGCCATCGCTGCATGCTTGGTTCCACCTCAACCCAATGGTGGGCCTGATCCAATCATGGCGTGATGTCTTGTTGCATGGGAATTGGCCGGACGCGCTTGTGATGGGCAAGCTGCTCGCAGTGGGCTCGATGTTGTTGTTTGTTGGTCGCCGAACCTTCGTGAATCAAAGCGATAGCTTTGCTGAGGAATTGTGATGAAAGCATTGGTCAAAGCCGAGGGCTTGGGAAAAACCTTCACTTCGCAACCTGTCGCCTCGAGGCGTTTGCATCTTGCGGATTTCGCGTGGAGGTCGCGTCGATGCGAACCCTTATGGGCTCTGCGCAATGTGACCTTTGAAGTTGCTGCTGGCGAGATGATGGGGATAGTCGGTGCGAATGGCGCGGGGAAGTCGACCTTGCTTCGATTGTTGGGCGGCATTGGCAAGCCGACCACGGGCAGCCTTCAAATGCATGGCCGCATCGGTGCTTTGCTCGATCTTGGTGGCGGATTCCAGGGTGATCTGACCGGCAGGGAAAACAGCATCCTTGCCGGCGTGGTGGCGGGCCTGCTCAAGGATGAGGCGGTGGAGCGCTTGCCGGAAATTGTTCGCTTTGCAGAGATGGAGGACTTCATCGATGCGCCCGTGCGCACCTACAGCGCTGGGATGACGATGCGTTTGGCCTTTTCAGTCGCGGTTCATACGAAACCCGAGATCATGTTGGTTGATGAATACCTCGCGGTCGGCGATCTTGCGTTTCAGGCCAAGTGCAACACGCGCATCGCGAAACTCCGTGAGGCGGGTTGCGCCATCGTATTGGTTTCGCACAGCATGGATCAGATCCGCGATCAATGCGATCGTGCGCTGTGGCTGAGGCGGGGAATGGTGGTCGCCTGTGATTCAGCCAAGGCTGTGGCGACTTATTATGAGCAGGAAATGCGCGAAGGGTCCTTGAGGCGCACGCCGAAAATTTCATCACGCAGCACCACCGCCGGTGCCGAACTTCTTCCGAAAGAAAACCGTTTTGGTTCGATGGAGATGGAGATCGCTGATGTCATCCTGCGCCCAAGTGCAAAGATCGGCTGCGGTGAACCACTTGGGATTGAAATTTTTTACGAATGCAAATCGGCGCTCAAATCCCCGATCTTTTCCGTATCAATCACCCGGCCCGATGGAACGGTCTGTTTCGACACCAACACTCAATCCGCACGCGTTCCCATCACGCAGCTCGATGGTACTGGGTGCATCCGATTAAACATCGACCGCCTCGACCTCGCGCCCGGCACTTATTTCGTCAATGTCGGGGTGTTTGATTCCGACTGGAGTCATGCCTACGACTTCCACTGGCATGTGTATCAACTTCATGTCGAAGGCGGATCCGCTCACAAGGGAATCCTAGCCCCGCCCTGTCGCTGGGCGATGGACTTGAGGGGGCGTGAGCCCGAGGTGAATGGGAAATTTTTGGTGGGGACCACTGATGGCACTGATTGAACTGATTTTGAAGCGTTGGGGGCGAAGGGGTATTCTTGCAGCGCGATCAGTAAATCAGTGGTGAACTCTTCAACGCAGAAATTTAGGCGTGGATCGTTGAATCAGGTTGTCCATATTCGGCTTATTTGAGCCTTGGATAGATGCATGCGTCGATTACGGAGAGAACTTCTTCAAAAAAATCTTTGGGAGCGGGACCGATTCGCTTGATTGATCTTGCTTTAAAATCGATCGACTTCATCTGTTCGCACATGACAAAACCTGTGAGTCCGGATTCGGATGGAACGGCGATATGAAAGGGGGTTTTTCGTTTCGTGTTTGTGATAGGGCAACAGATCGCGAGTCCGGTAGCTCGATTGAATGCGGATACGCTAACCACCAATGCCGGGCGTCGACCGCTTTGCTCGTGGCCGGCCTGAGGGTCGAATGTGAGCGTTACCAGATCGCCTTGTGATGGAACATAGCCGCGCATTACCAAGCCTCCTTGCCCTGTGCCTTGCCCCAGGATGTCTTCTCTTCAAATGCGTTTGGGGCACTCTTTGCAATCAGGTCTTCAATCCGATGTCGGCCTCGGATAGGGCGCGATTCTGTGGTTGGCGTAATCGTGATCCGTGACTTATCCTTTGAGACCTCTACCAAAACTGAGGAACCGATGCCTATTCCGATGGTTTCAACAATCGTTTTTGGCAGGCGTACCGCTTGGCTGTTCCCCCAACGCTGCAATGTAGTTTTCATTTAGGACAGGTATATCCGAGGGCTATACAAATGCAAGAAAAATTCTGCTACCAAACGCGGAGTCGGCGCCGCGGGCCGCGTCGCCCTACCGTTAATGGTCTTTGCATGAGGTCTCCGCCCTCGCTATTCAGCAGCGATTTTCCGCAGAAGTTCGAGCGCTTGGGGGCGATCGCTGATTCTTCCTTCGAGCTGTTCTGTTTCGATTGCTTCGAGGATTTGTTTGAAGCGCGGGCCGGGGCTGAGACCGAGAGAGATCAGATCACGACCGCTGACGAGTGGGGGTGGGATGAGCGGTTCGCTGGCGAACTCGGCGGCCTTGGCGTGAAGGAACTCGTAGTTGTCGGTGAAGCCGTTGGAGGATCCGCAGTCGACGCGATGGAGTTCCATTTCCATGTCGAAGGTGGCTTCTGCCATGAAGCGTTTGAGTTTTGCCACGCGCATTTTCTGCACATTCATGAATTGCATGTGGCGTGCGACCATCGGCACGACGGCGGCGATGGTGTCGTTCGGGTAGCGCAGGCGGCGCAGGATGTTTTCGGCCATGTGGGCACCGAGTGCGTCGTGTCCGTTGAAGCGGATGCGGCCGCTATCTGCATCGACGCTGCGGCAGGGGGGCTTTGCAATGTCGTGTAGCAGCACGGCGAGGCACAGCTCGAGCGGCGCATCGGGTGCGAGCATTTCGAGCATGATCATGGTGTGGATGAAGACATCGCCTTCCGGGTGCCATTCCGGTGGTTGATCGCAGCCGATCAAAGCGATTACTTCCGGCATGAAGTGGCGGATCAGATCCGTTTCGACGAGGTATTCGATGCCTTTTCTCCGGCGTGACGCGCTGATGATTTTTGAAAATTCGTCGCGAATGCGTTCGGGTGAAATCCGGTCGAGCAGTGGCGCGCATTGGCGAATTGCGGCGTCGGTGTTTTGCTCGATCGTGAAGTCGAGTGAGTTGGCGAAGCGTGCGGCGCGCAGCAGCCGCAGGCCGTCTTCTGTGAAGCGTTTGACCGGATCGCCGATTGCGCGGAGGATGCCGGCATTGAGGTCGGCGAGGCCGCCGACAAAGTCGATTACTTCGCCGGTTTCAGGATTTTCGAAAAGCCCGTTGATCGTGAAGTCGCGGCGTTGGGCGTCTTCCTTCGGGTTGGAAAACTCGACCGATTCCGGGCGGCGTCCATCGCGGTAGGATCCGTCGGTGCGGAAGGTGGCGATCTCGACATGATGGCCGCCGTGATTGGCGATCACGACGCCGAAGTGCGCGCCGACTTCGTTTGATCCGGGAAAAAGATCGAGCACTTCCGATGGCACGGCGGAGGTGGCGATGTCGAAATCCTTCGGTTTGTGGCCGAGCAAGCGGTCGCGCACGCAGCCGCCGGCGAACAAGGCCTCATGGCCGGATGACTTCAGCCGGCGGGCAAGTTCGCGTGCTGCATCGTGCGCGGTGATGGATGGGCTTGATGGCATGGGATGTTTTCAGTTTCCCTTTGCGATTCATGCGTTTGGTTTGGATGCCTCATAGATTGAGACCACGCCGAAGGTGAGTGGTGTGCTGCTTGTTTGCGTGAGCCCGCAATCTTGGAGCAAACTTTCCATCGCTTTGCCCGAGGGGAAGGTTTCGATCGATCCCCCGAGGTATTCGTAGGCATCGCGTTGGCCGGTGAGTAGGCCGGCGAGTTTGGGTAGGATGTGGTGGAGGTACCAGCGGTACGGGATGCGCAGAAGATTATTGGGGATTGAGAAATCGAGAATGAGCAGGTGTCCGCCTGGCTTGAGCACGCGACGCATTTCGCGCAGCGCGGCCGGGTAGTCGGCCATGTTGCGAAGGCCGAAGGCGACAGTGACGCCATCGAAGCTCGCATCATCGAAGGGCAGGCTCAAGGCATCGGCAACCATCGTGCGGCCGACTCCGCGACTTGAGGCGTGCACGAGCATTTCCGCGCAGAAGTCGGTGGCCATGACCTCGCAGTCCGGGCAGTGGTCTTGGATTTCCAAAGCCAGATCACCGGTTCCCGATGCGACATCGAGCAAATTTTTTGCACGCCATGATTTCACGCGGGCGGCCACGACCTTGCGCCACCAGATGTCGGCGCCGAGGCTCAGGACATGGTTGGTGAGTACATAGCGATCGGCAATTCGGGCGAAGGCGTCGCGTACATAGGTGGCGTCTGGCACGGGGGAAGAGTCGGTGCATTGGCTTGGTGAGGCAAGCGGGAAGGGGGCGCGAGCGAGGGATTTGCGCGTTCGCGTTGGTCGACGGGTGGTTGCGGGCTTGCGGAAGGGGCGGCGAGGTGGTTTGTTGCGGCAACGAATGCATCTGCGCTTCTCTGATCAGGAACTGGCCACCTTGGTGGAAATGGTGAGCCTCGCGGCCAATGTCGCGTCGTGGAACCAGAAGGAATCCGCTAGCGAGCAAGTTTCGGCCTTCGAGGATCTCGAGAGCAAGATTCTCGAAAAGGCCGGGCACTCGGGGCTTGGTGATTGGATCGAGTTCGATGAAGAGCGACAACGTTTCCGTGTGAAGCAGGAAGTCGAAGAGCGTCTGTTTTACCACGAGTGCTATGACGAATTTCGCAACGAAAGTTTTTGGGACGAAATGGCCGTGCGCCTAGCTGACCGTGATTTGATCCGCGCGATCGGACTCAAGGCATGGGAAAAACTCAGCGAAGAAGAACGCCGCGCCCGCACCAACGCCTGGGAGAAACGCTACTGGGAAGAATTTTCGAAACACGGCGTCGACCGCGTGGCAGTGATCACGCCGCCGGGTGAGGGGTGAGCGAAAGCTGTGATTCGCAGGGGGTTGGATCTGTTGGAGATTTTCGCCACTGATTGCGCTGATTTCACAGATGTGGAGAGAAATCGAAAACTCCGCTGCACTTCCTCTCAATCAGTAAATCAGCGAAATCAGTGGTTCGCATTCCTTGTTTCACATTCAAAACAACTTCGGGATATAGAACCAACCAAGGATCGTGATGAGTGCGATGCCGACGAGGTTGAGCAGGATGCCGGCGCGGATCATTTGTGGCATGCGGATGAGGCCGGTGCTGAAGACGATGGCGTTGGGTGGAGTGCCGACGGGCATCATGTAGGCGCTGCTGGCGCTGAGCGCGCAGACGATCACGAGCACTTGCGGGTTCATGCCGAGGGCGGGTGCCATGGCGGCGAGGACGGGAGTCATGGTCGCGACTTGCGCGGTGTTGGAGGTGAACTCCGAGAGAAAGACCGTGAGTGTCACCACTGCAGCGAGCATGAGTAATGGTGGCAGTAGCCCGAGTCCGCGTGTCGAATGGCCGATGAATTGTGATACACCATTGGCCTCGACGGCGGAGGCGAGGCTGAGTCCGCCGCCAAAGAGAATCAGCACGCCCCATGGCAAATTGGCGGCGGTTTGCCAGTCCATCGCGCGGTTGCCATTGCGGTCGGCGGGCAGCATGAAAAGCGCGACCGCTGCGAGCACGGCCACGCCGCTGTCGGTGAGGCCTTTGAGCGGGTGCATTCCAGCGAAAGAAATTTCGCGCAGCAGGCCGCCAAAGATCCACAGCATGGCGGTGCAGACAAAGACCGCGAGGGTCACTATTTCGCCGCGCGAGAGCGGTCCGAGTTTTTGGTATTCCCCCGCGAGCATCTTGCGTCCACCGGGAATCTCTTCGAGTGGCGCGGGAAAGATCACGCGAGTGATGAGCCACCATGCGATTGGCAAAAAGATGATGGTGAAGGGCAGGCCAATCATCAGCCATTTCACGAAGGTGACTTCATGCT
>CAIVXP010000020.1 GCA_903909905.1 Akkermansiaceae bacterium | reverse complement strand
TGGCTCTGCGCCGAGGAGGCGGCCGATGCGATTTTCTTGCCCGGCAACCATGACCCATCATGGCCGGGCAAGGGCTGGGTGGAATTGGCAAATGGCCGCATCGTCATCAGCCATGGCGACAGCCTGCTCTTCGACGGCTCGCCATGGAAACGCGAGATTCTTGGCAACCGCGAAAAAATCCTCGAGATGTGGCGGCAATTTCCCGATGCAGCTCACGATCCCGCTCAACGCCACGAACTCGCCCGCCTCATCGCCCGCGTGCTCTGCTCGATCGAGCATTCAGCCGGGCGGCACTTGATTCAACGCGCTTGGGATGCCGCCATTCCACCAACCCGCGCCGTACACATGCTCTCAAGCTGGCTGCATCAAGGCCGCCACGGTGCGGAATTTCTGAAAAATTATTTCCCCATGGCCGAAGTTCTCGTGGTGGGCCACTTCCATCAACGCGGTTGCTGGCAACATCGCGACAAGCTCATCATCAATACCGGAACCTTCATGGCCCCCGGACGAGCCCAATGGGTCGAATGGCAACAAGGCAACCTCCGTCGCGGCAAGATCATCGAAGGTCGCTCGCCGTGCGAACTCGGCCCAACGCTGGATCGCTGGCGCATCGAATAAGTCATCGCGCCCAACTCACAAACGCACTGCGAGGCGGGTTTGGCGGTTCAGTGGAAACTCCTTGGTCGCCACCCCAGCCTGCGCGCGGCGGTCGATGCCAACAAGAACGCCGATAGCCGAAAGGCTGAAGACCAGGCTGGTGCCACCATAACTGACGAAAGGCAGCGGCAAACCGTCGTTTGGAAGAAGTGCGGTGGTCACGCCGATATTCACCATTGCCGGCACCACGATCACACAGGTCAGACCAAGGGCAACGCAGCGGCTGAACATGTTGGACGCCTGAAGGGCAATGCCACAGCCGGCAACGGCAATCAGGACATACAAAAGCACGACGGCCAGCGTGGCAAAGAGCCCAAGTTCTTCGCCAATGACCGGGAAAATGAAATCGATGTGCGCAAATGTGAGCGTACCAAACTTCTCCACTCCGTTGCCAAGGCCCACGCCCCAAGGGCCGCCATTGCCGAGGGCAAGAAGCGCACGCCACTGCTGCATGCCGCGATCCAGTTGGTGGATTGGATCTTCCAAATTAAGCCACGCCTCGATACGGCCCCAACGGTTTTCGTTGTTACGCAAGTAAAAGAAGGCACCAGCCATCGCCGTGAGTGCGGTCGGCACAATAAACCGGAGGCGCGTGCCAACGCAGAACATGAGCGCACCCACCGCCACGGAAAGCGAAAGCGCGGTACCCACATCCGTTTCAGCCGCGATGAGAAGAATCGGAATGCCTGCAATTGCCCCCGGCATGATGAAGCCGCGAAAGAAAGTTTTGACTTCCGACTGCCAACGCGCGAACCACGCGGCTAGGCAAACAACCACCACCATCCGCGCAAACTCGGAAGGCTGAAACGAAAAGCCGCCGACTCCAATCCAACGCTTGGATCCGTAAATGGAAATGCCGATGCCGGGCACGAAACAGAGCACCAGCAGAATGCAAATCGCAATGAACATGAGCGGGGCCATCTTGCGGTAAATATTCAAAGGGATTTTCGCCGCCACCAATGCGAACACCAAACCAACACCAACCATCATGGCTTGGCGCGTCAGAAAATAATACGGGGCCTCCGCCCCCTTCACCCAAGCGCTGGTACTCGCCAACATGATCAGCCCTAGGGCGACCAAGGCGGCGACCGCAGCACAAAGAATGGTGGAACAGTGGCGAACCATGAGCGAGCGGGCGAGGGAAAATTAGGGGATCACCAGATTTGCACCCGCTTTGAGCTTCGTGGGATCGGTGATGGAGTTCGCGATCATCAACGCCTCTTGAGTGACCTTGTACTGCTTGGAAATTTTCACAATCGTGTCACCCCTCTTGACCAAGTGGGTTTTGCCTGAGGGCTTGATCTTTTCATCGGCGACAGTTGATGCCACATCGCTTTCCACAACGGTCTTTGCCTTGGGAGCGAGGGCCACATCGACCGGCACAGCCTCGACCATTCCGTCATCGGTGGCAGCAGACATAGCGGGTGCGGCCGGGGCATCAGTAGACGCGGCTAGGGACGGATCCACGGTCACTGCATGCGCGGCGATGACCTTCGCTTTGATGGCGGGAACTTGCAGAATCAGGCCCTTGCGCATCGCGATGTTTTGGTTGAGCTGGCGCAGATCCTCCTCAGCAACCCCGAGAGAGGCCGCAATTGAAGTGTATGTTTCGCCATCTTTGGTGATGTGGGTTTTGTCGCTTTTCTCAACGGGTGCAACTGCAGCGGCAGTGACCGCAGCGTTAGGCTTCTGAGCCATGACGGGCGCGGTAACAGCGCGCGAGGCAGAACGCTTGCCTTCCTGAGGGCGACCTTCGAGGAAGCGCTGATGAATGAAGATCAACGCGATCGCAACGATGTGAATCATGAAGATGATCGTCAGGTTGCGTGAAATTTTGGCGCCTCCATCATCCATGTCCATGCCGGCCATGGTGGCGCTGGCAGATACTCGCTGGCGTTTGCGGGTGACGGCGCTCAAGTGGTGAAAAATACCCTTGGAAACCGGGCGACGTTTGACGGGCAGTGTTTGGAATTTCATGTGGGTGTCAGTTGAGTTGGTGGACGAGATCTCTGAACGCGTCACCGCGTTGTTCATAGCCGGAAAATTGATCAAAAGACGAGGTGCCTGGCGAGAGCAGAATCGTCGAACCTTGCGGTGCAAGGCTGCGTGCGACATTCACCGCATCGGCCAAGGTCGAAACCGCTTCGCTTTGAACCGCTTGCGCGAAAAGCTCGGCCAGCGGACGGGCGATTTGGCCGAAGGTCACGCAGGCGAGCGCCTTTTTCCCGAGCAATGGCACCACCGGCGAGTAGTCGAGGCCTTTGTCCTTGCCGCCGGCGATTAGGACCACCGGACGGACCTGCGAGCGCAGCGCGCTTTCGAGCGCGTGGAGGTTGGTGGCCTTCGAGTCGTTGAGGTACTCGACGCCGTCGAGCGTGCGGATGAATTCGCAGCGATGCGGCGGCGGGTTGTAGCCGTGAAGCGCCTCGCGCATCACATCGATCGGCACGCCCAGCGCATGGCAGGCGGCCATCGCGGCCATTGCGTTTTCCGCATTGTGAAGACCGCGTAGGAAACTGTCGCGATTGAGGTCGGCGCAAACTTCACCACGATGGAAAATCAGAACGCCGTCGGAAAACCAATCGGCCGCGGGATCGATTGTGGAAAATGTGATCGGCTTGCTGGTCGAAGCGGGAAGTTCGCCGCCAAAAGGAATCACCGCGACATCGTCGGGCTTGAGGTTTTGAAAGATGCGCAGCTTCGCCTCGCGATACGCTTGAACCGACGGGTAGCGATCCATGTGGTCCGGCGCGAAGTTGAGCCACACCGCAACATCCGGGCGCAGCGTGCGGATGGTTTCGAGTTGAAATGAACTCAGCTCGAGCGCGACAGCCGCGGGCGGATGCGATTGCAAAACCACCTCGGCGAAGGGCGTACCGAAATTTCCACAAGGCGTGCCGCCAAGACCCGCGTGCTCAAGAATGCGCCCGACAATGCCGGTAGTCGTGGTCTTGCCGTTGGTGCCGGTGATGCCGACAATTTTTCCGTCGTAATATCGCGACGCGAGTTCCACCTCGCCGATGACCTCGCCCGCGTGCGTTGCAAACGCGGCGACATAGGATCCGTAGGTGTCGATGCCGGGGCTCACGACCAACAATTCGCAATGCACGCCGCGCCCGGTTTCTTCATTCGCATGCGCATGAGGATGGAGCGCCACGCCTTCGGGCATGCCCGCAAAGGCCTCATCGCCGGCAGCATCCCAAATCGACACCTCCGCGCCTTCGCGCAACGCAAGCATGGCGGCGCCACGGCCACTGCGACCCGCACCCAAAATAGCAACATGTTTTCCGGCAAGCGTCATGGACATCAAACGATTTTCAAAATGGCGAGGCCGACCAGCGCGAGCATGATCGATAGAATCCAGAAGCGAATGATCACCTGGCTCTCATGCCAGCCGAGCAGTTCGAAGTGATGATGGATCGGCGACATCTTGAAGATGCGCTTCTTGCGAAGTTTAAAACTGCCGACCTGCAGGATCACCGACATTGCCTCCATCACGAAGACGCCGCCGATGATGACCAGCAAGAGCTCTTGCTTCGTGCAAATCGCCGCGGTGCCGAGCGCGCCACCGATCGCGAGTGATCCGGTGTCGCCCATGAAAACTTTCGCCGGGTGACAGTTGAACCAAAGGAAACCGAAACCCGCACCGGCCAGCGCCATCAGGAACACGGCAAGCTCGCCGATGTAAAGGTTGTGCGGGATCACAAGGTATTCGACCGCCATGAAGTAGTGGCCGGCAAGGTATGCGAGCAACGCGTAAGCCAGCGCAGTGCTGATCGTGCAACCGGTGGCAAGACCATCAAGACCGTCGGTGAGGTTCACCGCGTTCGAGCATCCGATGATGATCCACGCGAAGAACGGAATGATGAAAAGGCCAAGCTCCAGCAGCGGCGTTTTGAAAAGAGGGAAACAAATCGCATCGATGCCGATCGGCTTGCCGCTGCCAAGCATGAAGCCGGCCTCGTTGTTCACAAGCCGCGAAGCGTCAACCCCATGACCCGAGATCTCGGGCTTGTAATAAATGAACAAAGCCGCCACCAGCGCGATCACCAGTTGCCAGAACAACTTCGTGCGGCTGCTCAGACCGTCGGATTTTTTCTCGCGCACTTTTTTGTAATCATCGCAAAAGCCAAGCAAGCCGCAGGCCGCCATCGTGCACGCGCACACCGCGACAAAAGGATTGAGCGGGCGCGCGCAAATCAGTGTCGCAATGATCACCGATCCAAGAATCAGCACCCCGCCCATTGTTGGCGTGCCCAGCTTGCCGCCGTGGAGTTCGGCGAGCTTGTGGACTTCCTCCGCCGTGCGCAGTGGCTGACCCAACTTCATCGAAATAAGACGGCGGATCACACGCGGCCCAAACATCAGCGAGAGTAGGAAGGCAAGAATGCCGGCGCCCGCCGCGCGGAAGGTGATGTATTGAAAGAGGTTGAGAAATGAAAACACATGAGCCCAGCCTTGTTGGCCTGCTGCCTTTTCGGCCTCAAAGGCTTGGAACCAGAAATCGTAAATCGCGGGTAACATCAGTGGGGTGGAAATGCGGCGTTCATCACGCGTTCAATGGTGGCGGAGCGGCTGCCCTTGAAGAGCACCGCGTCGCCGGGCTTGACCTCCGCCGCGAGCCATTTCGCAGCATCAGCAAGTACGGGAAAATATTTTGCGCCGCCCGCGCCTTCGGCAATGCCCTCGGCGCCTTCGCCGGCGGCGATGACGACAAGGTCGCGGCTTGCGGCGAGTTTGCCAATCTGGTGGTGCGCGGCCGGGCCATGAATGCCGAGCTCGCCCATGCGACCGAGCACCACAAAGCGTCGCGCGCCATCGGGCATCGGCGCCTCGGCGAGTGTTTCAATCGCTGCGGCCATTGACTCGGGATTTGCATTGTAGGTGTCGTCGATGATCGTCACGCCACCCACCACGCGTCGCGCGAGTCGGCCACTGGAAATTTTCACCTCGTTCAAGCCAGAGGCAATCTCGCACGGCGGCATGCCAAGCTTCCATCCGACTGCAGCCGCGAGCAGGGCGTTGATGACCATGTGGCGACCGGGCACCGGCAGGCAAACTTCGGCATGGCCGTCGCCTTCGATCACGAGAGTGAAGTGGCTGCGATCCGGCTCGAGTCGCAAATTTTCCGCGCGCACGATGCCGCGGCCTTCGCCGACCGATACCAACGCGGCTTTGGTTCTTTCGCGAAGGAAATCATGATAATCGCAACTGGCCGAAATGAACAGAATCCCATTTTCGGGCAATGCGCGTGCCAGCGTTCCTTTTTCCTCGGCGATCGCATCGCGCGATCCGAGATGCTCGATGTGCGCGGTGCCGATGTTGGTGATGATGCCATATTTCGGCTGCGCTATTTTGCACAATGGCGCGAGCTCGCCCGCATGGTTCATGCCGATTTCCCAAACCGCGGCCTGATCTTCCAATGTCGTCGCGAGCACCGTGAGTGGCACGCCGATGTGGTTATTGAGGTTGCCCTTGGTAGATGAGACGCGGAAACACCGCGATAGCACCGCGGTGGTGAGATCCTTGGTGCTGGTCTTGCCATTCGAGCCGGTGATGCAGACGACTGGAATGTCGAGCTGCCTGCGCCACCAGTAAGCAAGGCGTTGCAATGCGGCGAGTGTGTCGGGCACCACGATCACCGCTGCGCCTGCCGGGCAATCGCCACTCCATCGCTGCACAACGACGAGCGCCGCGCCGGCAGCCAAGGCATCCGCCGCAAAGGCATCACCATCGAAGTTCTCACCGCGCAAAGCGAAGAACGCACATCCGGCAGTCAGCTTGCGCGTGTCGGTCGAAACGCCGGCGCACACGATCGCGGCAGGATCTCCCGCGGCGACATCAGCGCCGAGGACTTCCGCAATCTGTTGGGCGCTGAGCGGCTTCATCGGTTGGCGGATATGGCTTGAGCCCTGTCGCGCAATGCTTTGGATGCGTGCTTGCGGTCGTCGAATTCAATCGCGTGATCGGAAAATTGCTGACTGGTCTCATGGCCCTTGCCGGCAATGAGAATGATGTCGCCGGAGAGCGAATTTTGCACAGCGAAGGAAATCGCCTCGGCACGATCGGCGATGATGCAATGATTTTTGCCACCAATGCCGGCTTCAATTTCGCGCAGAATCGCAAGCGGGTCTTCCGAGCGCGGATTGTCCGAAGTCAACACACAAGCATCGCTGTGACGCGCGGCCGCGGCAGCCATGAGCGGACGCTTGCCGCGATCGCGATCACCGCCGCAACCGAAGACGGTGATGAGGCGGCGCGGGTTGAGTTCCTTGAGCGTGCGGCAGGCATTTTCCAAGGCATCGGGCGTGTGGGCGTAATCGACAAACACGGTGGCACCGCCGGCATTGCCGACATTTTCCATGCGGCCTGGCACTTGCGGCGCATGCGCCAACGCTGCCACCGCTTCGCGCGCGCGGATCCCGCAGGCATGGGCCGCCGCCAAGGCCGCGAGCAAATTGTAAGCATTGAAACGGCCGATTAGTGGCGCGCGTACAAGATAGGATTTCCCCTTGGTCGACAGCTCGAACTCCATGCCGCGCGCGGACTGCATGAAGTTGTTGGCGCGAAAGTCGCAATGCACGCCGAAGCCGAATCGGATGAGCGGCATTTTGCCATCAAGCTCATCCGCAAGCTCGGCGCCGAATGAATCGTCGGCGTTGATAACCGCCACCGGCTTTTTGCCGTGCGGTTCGGCCGCCAGTGCATGAAACCAATCGGCCTTGGCGCGAAAATACGCATCCATCGTGCCATGATAATCAAGATGATCCTGGCTGAGGTTGGTGAAAACGCAGGCATCAAATCCGATCGACGCCACGCGCTTTTGATGAATGCCGTGCGAGGAAACTTCCATCGCCACGCCACGGCAGCCGTGGTCGCGCATGCGGGCGATCAATTGCAAAAGCGCCACCGGATCTGGCGTGGTGTGCGTGGCGGACGAAACTGTTTCGCCATCGTCGACCAACACGGTGCCGAGCAAGCCCGCGCGGTGCCATTCGGTTTTCATCACATGATGAATGAGAAACGCGGTGGTCGTTTTTCCATTCGTGCCGGTCACTCCGGCCATCGCGAGGTCGCGCCATGGATGGCCCGCCAACGCCGATGCCATTTCGGCAAGCGCCGCACGGCTGTCGGGCACATGCAGCCATGCCACCGTATTGCCAAAGTCACTCGGCGGAGCGGTCTCGGCAAGGATCGCCGAAGCTCCGGCGGACAAAGCGTCATCGATGAAGCGATGACCATCATTCGCGCTACCGCGCAGCGCGGCAAACATCACGCCG
>CAIVXP010000019.1 GCA_903909905.1 Akkermansiaceae bacterium | reverse complement strand
CTATCATTTGGGCGGTTGCCAGAGCTGTGCGTTTTCCGACAAGGAAACGCTAGCTGAGTTGTGCGCCCGCTCAGAGCTGGATGCGGGGGAGGTGCTGGCCCATTTGCTCGACAGCCATCGGCATGATCTTGAGATGCTGATCGAGCCGATCGAAGCGCAAGCGAAACTGGAGGACTTCCGGCTCATCGATGTCCGCACGCGGGAGGAGCATGAGGCGGTGAGGATTGACCCATCGGAATTTTTCACACAGGAACTCCAGCAAGCGATTTTTGCCGGAGATCCGGCGGCGAAAATTCTTTTGTACGATCACAGCGGTCGGCATGTGCTTGACCAAGTCGCTTGGTTTCGCGGGCACGGGCTTCATCAAACTTTCGGTCTGCGCGGTGGCATCGACGCATGGAGCCGTGAGGTTGATCCCAAGATCGCGCGATATCGGCTGGAGATGGATGATTGATCGGGGAAATTTGCGGAATTTTTCCATGTCCGCGCTTGGCGGATTGCCGCGGATCCCTAGTCTGGTCGCATGTCAAAATACGCTGGTGAATTGGTCTTGGTCGTGAAGCGTGAATTGTTTGAAGAGCTCGGGGTTTTTGAGGGGCTTCGTACCGATGGCATGGATGCGGCGGTCGAGCGGCTCTTGGACCCCGCAAATCACTTTTTTATGGACCGTGCCGAGGCTGAGGAGGATCCCTCGTTCAAGCAACTCATTCCCTATTGTGTATTCCGCCACGGCGACCGGATTCTGCATTACACCCGTGGCAAGGCCGGTGGCGAAAGCCGCTTGCACGCGAAAATCTCGGTGGGTGTGGGTGGGCACATCAATCCTGTCGACGCAGACAGCGGTCGCACTGGGCCCGAGGTCTATCATGCTGCAGTGGCGCGAGAACTCGAGGAGGAACTGGAGCTGCCCACCAATTGGAGTCAGCGCATCATCGGCTTGCTCAATGATGACTCGAATCCCGTCGGCAGGGTTCATTTGGGTGTCGTGCACCTGATCGATCTGGAGTCCGATGCGGTTTCATCCAAGGAGGATGCGCTGTTGGATCTCGGGTTTTCTTCGCTGCACGCGCTGAATGGTGAGCATTATGAGCGTTTGGAGACCTGGTCGGCCTTCTGCGTGCGTCATCTGGCGGCCGATCCGGCCTGAGTCCCTTATTTGAAGGCTTGGGGGTTGGCACGGGGTGTGCTTTTTCCAGCCAGGTTCGTGTATTCTGGGTGCTATTGCCTTTATCGCGGCATTTTGAAACTTTGGTGTGGCAGTGGGCTTGTGTACCGCTCAAAGTCCTTCGGTTCACATCATTCGGACCCTAAAGCCCAACAAAATGCCTAAAAGCCGAAAGTCTAGTAAACCGCGCATCCTGATCGTCACCCCGGAGATTACTTATCTCCCGCAGGGCATGGGTAATATGACGCAGCGGATGTCGGCAAAGGCCGGCGGGCTTGCAGATGTTTCGGCCTCATTGGTATCCGCCTTATTCGAACTTGGTGCGGATGTGCATGTCGCGTTGCCAAACTACCGGCGAATGTTTCAGGGCGACATTTTTTCGCTGCATGAAAAGGAGTTGAGAAAATACCATGAGGTACTTCCCGGATCGAATATCCATTTGGCCGAGGATCGGATTTTTTATTACCGCGACCAAGTTTACAGTGGTTACTCCGACGAATCGATGGACATCGCGCTCGTGTTCCAGCGCGAAGTGATCAACCACATCGTACCAATGGTGCGACCGGATTTGATTCACTGCAATGACTGGATGACGGCGCTGATTCCGGCGATGGCCAAGCGCCGCGGCATCAAGAGTCTCTTCACGGTTCACAACATTCACACGCGTGAAGTGCCACTTCCGCGCATTGAGGAATCCGGCATCGATGCGGCGGAATTCTGGATGAATCTGTTTTTCTGCGGACTCCCGCAAAATTATGATCATGCCCGATCATATTTGCCGGTCGATCTGCTCGCCTCCGGGATTTTTGCCGCGCATTACATCAATACCGTGAGTCCGAGGTTTCTGTGGGAAATCGTTGAAGGCTGGCACTCGGTGGTGCCGGACTCCGTGCGCAACGAGCTACGCAACAAGTACCAAGCGGGATGTTCGGCGGGCATTTTAAACGCGCCTGATCCGAGTTATCATCCGGCGACCGATGAATCGTTGGTAGCGCGATTCACGGCCGATGATGTGATGGAGGGCAAGAGGGCAAACAAGCTGGCTCTCCAGCGTGAGTTGCAACTTGAGGAGGATGTCGATGCGCCGATGTTTTTCTGGCCCTCAAGGCTCGATCCGTTCCAAAAGGGTCCGCAATTGCTTACCGAGATTCTGCATGCGGTGGTTTCGGACTACTGGAAACAAAACTTGCAGGTTGTGGTTGTTGCCAACGGCCCTCACCAGCAGTGGATACGCAAGATCGCAAATGACTTCAATCTGCACACGAGGGTGGCCGTGGTTGATTTTGATGAGCGTCTCTCGCGCCTGGGTTATGCGGCATCGGACTTCATGCTGATGCCGTCACTCTTCGAGCCGTGCGGCCTGCCTCAGATGACTGCACCGATTTATGGCTCGTTGCCGGTCGTGCATTCGACCGGAGGCCTGTATGATACCGTGCGTGTGCTCGATGTAGAGTGCTCAACAGGCAACGGTTTCCGATTTGATTGTTACGGGTCGGACGGCTTGCGTTGGGCGATTGACCAGGCGATGGAATTTCACGCCCTGCCGGCGGACATACGCGCTCGTGAAATCAGCCGCGTGATGCGCGAGAGCGTCAAGGAGTTCAGCCACAAGGAGGTGGCCCGGCGATACATTGACATTTACGAACTGATGCTTGAAAGACCACTGGTTGAGACCGTGTCCGGTGAGGCCATCAAGGCCATTGCGGCAGGCAAACAGGATTAGAGCATTTTGTTCAAATCTGTAGATGGTGGTTGGGGTTAGGGCGGGAAATTTGCGGCTTTGCCGGGTCTTCGAAAAGAGCGGAATATTTTGTCCATGGCTGCGTTCTTGCTCAGTCGTGGATTTGATGGTCCGCGAAGTTTTTTCAGCGTGTGACTACCGATTGCCTCCACAGCGGCGAGGGGGGTAAATCTTTCGGGCGGCTGACGACGATGCCGGCGTGCTTTGCGGTGCTGTTGAGGTAATCGGTGATAGGGCGGTCGATGATGGTCATGCGGCCTTTGTCACGATCGGAGGTGGCATGGGCGAAATAGGCGCGATTGTTCATGCGCATGATCAGCCCGACGTGCGAGGTGTAGCCGAAGGGTCCGTGTGTCGTGATGGCGCAGACATCACCATTTTGGAGGTAGGCTTCGGCGGCTCTCACCTTGGATTTTGGAAGATGATAGACTGGTAGGCGCGAAACTTGAGACTCGATTTGTCCCATGGGTTCGATGAGTGAGGGATTGGCGCTCAGGTAGCGGTAGTTTTTCCACTGCACGGTCATCTCGCGGATTTCCCTTTGAACACGAACGGCACCTGGCAGGCGGGGGGTGATGTTGGTGGCGTAGCCTCGCTTTTGGTTGTCGTAAAACACCTCCTCGAGGTGATGCATGCGGCTGAGGTAGCATCCGGTGCAAACGCCATTGCGATAGCGTTCGATCTCGATCATGTGCAGCAGGTGGGCAGGCTTGTAGGGTGGGGGCTGGTGATGGAGCATGCGCGCAAACCCGAGGGCATTTTCGTAATAGGTCCAGCAATCCATCGCCTTGAGGTTCACGACCGGCGATTCGGTTTTGTCGTCGACCTCGAGCGTGTAGTTCACATAAGGCGTGCCAACCATTTCTCGTGCGACGCGCACGGTGCGCTCACCGAGCGGCAGGCTTCGCCAATTTTCCCTCTCGGCCTTGGCGACGAGGGCGTAAAATTTCGATTCACCCTTGAACACCGTTGATATCGGCAGCCGTACCGGGCTCGGTGGTGAGACTGCACGCTGCGCCGAGGCAAGTCCGGCAGTGAGAATCGACAACAAGGCAGCCAGGGCGTAACGCATGATCATTTCTACGCTCAGATGGTCTCTTGGGAAAGTGACAATCGGGGGGAGAGTGGCCAAAGGCCTGAAAAAATCGGTCGTGAGCCGAAATTGATTAGGAAATCCTGAATTTCAGCTTACAGAAATCGATCTTGCCGAGTTGGCTGCGGAATGGCTTAAATTCGTTCAACCAATCGATCATGGCAGCAAAAGACAACAGAAAACGCGGGGTGGCGGACGAGGCATCCCGCTGGTCGAACGAAGTGGTGGGGATCATTCTGATCGCGGTCGGTTTGCTGATGCTGCTTTCTTTGGTGCGCTACAGTCCGGCGGACTTGCCCCGGTGGGGTTTTCTCGAAGCCTTTGCATCGAAGTCGGGCGCGAATGGGGAAAACCTCATTGGCCCGGTCGGCGGTATTCTTGGATTTCTGCAGATCCTGCTCTTTGGAGCAGCAGCGGCGATCGTGTCGGTGGGCTTGATCTGGTTTGGTATCATCAAGCTCGCGCTCGACGGTCGCTTGTGGCCGCGGCCATTGATCGGCTTTGCAGTGTTGTTGCTGAGTGGCGCGATTTTTCTCGATGCGGCCGATTGGTTTTTCACCGGTTGGGCCGAGCGGTGCAATTTGCCAGGCCCCGGTGGCGTGGTGGGAAATGGTCTGGGCGGATTTGTGATGATCGGCCTGCTTGGCCGCACGGGGACATTGATCATTACGGGCGCGGCGTATCTGGTAGCGATGATATTGATCACCGGTCAGCAGCCGGTGGCATTTGCGAAATCATGCATCATCGCCGCGGGGGGGAAATTCGGTGAATGGCGCGAAAGGCGGGAAGAGGCCGAAGGAATTGCGGCGAAGGAGGCGGAGTTCATTTCCGAACGCGAGCGTCAACGCGAGCAGCGACGCAAGGATAGGGAAGCCCAAAAAGCAGCCGAGAAAGCGGAGGAAGAAGCGAGGCAGCCGATGTTGCCGCTGCGCGAAACCCCAACACCGCAGATCATCGATGCCTCGCAGCGCCGTGCCAACGAGCCTTTGCTGCCGGGCACCAAACCCTTCGAACGCAAGAAGCCCTCACACCAGTTTCTATCAGTCAGCGGATTCGAAAACTACGAGCTGCCGGGCTTTGATATGCTCGATGCGATCGAAACGGAAGATGCGCCGGAGACCAATCGCGAAGAGTTGATTGAGACACAACGGGTCATCATCGACACGCTCAAGGCTTTCGGGATTGATGTCACCGCGGGCGACATCACGCGGGGCCCAACGATCACGCGTTACGAAATTTACCCTTCGACCGGTTTGCGCGTTTCGAGGATTTCGCAGCTCGAGGCCGATCTCGCACGCGCCACCCGCGCGGAACGCATCAACATCCTTGCGCCGATCCCTGGCAAGGACACGGTCGGCATCGAAATCGCCAACAGCCAGAAGATCGCCGTGCCGCTGCGCGAGTTGCTGCACGATCCGGAGTTTCGCTCCGCGAAGAAGAAAATCCCGCTGGCGCTCGGCAAGGATGTCTATGGCCGCGCGGTCATCGGCGATTTGGCGGCCATGCCGCACTTGCTCGTCGCGGGCGCGACCGGCTCGGGCAAGTCGGTGTGCATCAACTCGATCATTGCCTCGATGCTTTTCAAATTCGGCCCCGACGAACTGCGCTTCATCATGGTCGACCCGAAGGTCGTCGAAATGCAGATGTACAACCGCCTCCCGCACCTCGTCGTGCCGGTGGTGACCGACCCGAAAAAAACTGTCGCCGCGCTCAAGTGGGTGGTGAACGAAATGGAGAAACGCTACCGGATCTTTGCCAAGGAAGGGGTTCGCAATTTCGATGGATTTAACAACCGCGTGCGGCCGGACAAGACGGTGCCGGTCGAGCAGGAACTGCAATTCGATGCGGAGGAAGAGGAGGAGGAAGTCGACGAAGAGGCAATCGAGGAAATTGCCTCGGCACTCGAGTCCGGCGACCTGATGCCCGAGGAGGATGAAGAGGAAATGGAGATCGAAGAGGAGAAAATTCCCGATCGTTTCCCATATATCGTGGTGCTCATCGACGAGTTGGCCGACCTCATGCAGACCGCTCCGGCGGACGTCGAAATGTGCATCGCGCGCATCGCGCAAAAGGCCCGTGCGGCCGGCATTCATTTGATCATTGCGACGCAAACACCGCGCGCGGATGTGGTCACCGGCATCATCAAGGCGAACATTCCCTCGCGCATCGCGTTCCAAGTTTCGTCGCAGCTCGACTCGCGCGTGATCCTTGACACGAAGGGTGCGGAGAAACTCGTCGGCAAGGGCGACATGCTTTATCTGCCGCCGGGTTCGGCCAAGCTCGAGCGCTCGCAGGGGGCATTCGTCACCGATGCCGAAGTTGAACGCATCATCGATCACTGCGCAGCGCAGGGTGCGCCGAAGTTTGAGACCGACATTCAGGCATCGATCAACAGCGCCGACAATGAGGACGAAGAAGAAGTCTCGGACGCCGATGAGGAATTGATCATGAAATGCATCGAGGTCGTGCGGCAGGAGCAGAAGGCCAGCACCTCGCTGCTTCAGCGCCGCCTGCGTCTCGGTTACACACGCGCGGCGCGGATGGTCGACATCCTCGAGCAACGCGGCATCGTCGGACCGGGTGAGGGGGCCAAGGCCCGCGAGGTCTACCTGAAATGACCGGCCTTGCTCGGTGTTAGGCGAAAATCCGCCACTCCGTCATTTTCGTGTTGTCAAAATCCGGCGCGCCCACTTAAATTTCCGCTCGCCCGCAAGGGAGTGAATGGCTCGATAGCTCAGTTGGTAGAGCAGCGGATTGAAAATCCGCGTGTCGCTGGTTCGATCCCGGCTCGAGCCACCACCTATCCCTCAATTTCCTGCATATTTCCCCGCAGTGTGAATGTTTCCTCAAGGGTTCCCTGGCTCACTCATGCTTCGCGGCGCATGCGTTATCTGATCGGTGTTTCCGGTGGTGCGGATTCGGTGGCGATGCTTCACTTGCTGGTTGATGCGGGATTTCAAAACATGGTCGTCTGCCACCTCGACCATCAACTGCGAGGCAAGGCTTCCAGCTCCGATGCGCGCTTTGTCGAAAAACTTGCCGAAAAACTTGGGCTTAAATGTGAGATTGGCCGCAGCGACATCCGCCAGCGGATGAAAGAATCCGGCGAGTCAATGGAAACCGCCGCGCGTCATGCAAGGCATGCGTTTTTCGCCGACTGTGCCCAAAAGCATCGCTGCCGCAAGGTGCTGCTGGCGCATCATGCAGATGACCAGGCGGAGACGGTGCTGTGGAATTTGCTGCGCGGATCCCATGGGCTCAAAGGCATGCGCGAGGTGCAAAAGATCGTGTTGCCCGACCGCCGCACGCTTGAATTGCATCGGCCCTTGCTCGCGCTGCGTCATGCGGAGTTGGTGGCGTGGTTGCAAGAGCTCGGACATGCCTGGCGCGAAGACGCGAGCAACAGCGAACCGGTCGCGGTGCGCAACCGCCTGCGAAACGAGGTGTTTCCATTGATGAATGAAATTTCCGGCCGCGATGCGGTTGCTGCCTTCGTCCGCGCGGCGGCGGATTTCAGCGAATGTGAGAGCGCTATTTACGAGCAACTCAACGGCGTCAACTTGCTCGATCCGCAAGGCCGGCTTCACTTGCCTACGCTCAAAAAACTTGGCCCGACCCTGCAACGCGCCGCGCTGCGAAGATTTCTCAGCGCCGCCGGCATCAGCAACATCGACCGCCGCATGATCGATCAAGCCCTCGCCATGCTCGAACCCGGCGGCAGCGCGGCGTTCAATCTTCCCGGCAGCAAACGCCTCCGCCGCAAAGAAGGCAGAATGTGGGTGGAGTAGGGGAATTCCAAAAATCGCTCGATAAAAATCAGCGACGTCGATATCAATGTTTGGTCTTGCTGATTTTCGCGTCAGCGATCGCTGAATCCAATGAATTCCGATGAATGATTCCACACATAAGGCCTGGCTTGTATCGGCGGATATGGGCTATGGTCACCAGCGCGCTATCTATCCGCTGAAGCATCTCGCCGAGGAGGAAATTATCACCGTCGGATCGGGCGGCAGGATCTCACAAGCAGAGCGCAAGTTGTGGCGGAACCTGTTGGGTGTTTACGAATTTTTTTCGCGTGCCAAGGGCATTCCGATCATTGGTCCTCCAGTATTCTCGCTGCTCGATTCAATGCTGAAGATTCCGTCGATCTATCCCATGCGGAATCTTTCCAGCGCCACATTTCAGGTCAATATGCTCGAGTCACAGATCGACAAAGGCCTGTGCAAGGGCATGCTTGAAATTACTTCGGAAAAAAAAATCCCCATCATCACTTCCTTTTACGCCCCGGCAATTGCGGCGGACAGGAAGGGATTCAATCGGGTCTATTGCATCATCTGCGATGCGGACATCAACCGAGTCTGGGTTGCGAAAAACCCATGGGAAAGCCGGGTGGAATACTTTGCGCCCTGCGGCAAAGCGGCTCACCGCCTAAAGGCCTACGGGGTGCCGGAGGAAAGAATTCATCTCACCGGTTTTCCGCTACCCACCGGCCTTCTTGGTGACGAAAATTTGTCTGTGCTCAAGCGAGATCTGGGTCAGCGGCTTTTTCATCTCGATCCCATGGGGAAATTTCGTGCGCGCCATGGTCGTAATGTGGAATTTTTCCTCGGTAAGGAAAATTGTGTCTTCAGGAATGACCGAAAGCTGACGATTGCTTTCGCCGTTGGAGGCGCCGGCGCCCAGAAAGAGATCGGCCGCAAAATCG
>CAIVXP010000018.1 GCA_903909905.1 Akkermansiaceae bacterium | reverse complement strand
GAAGAGGCGGGCGTGTGATGTGATGCAGAGCGACGACCTTTTGCCTTAGGGCAAGAGGTCCGTATAGGTTCCCGGATCGCTGCCGGGGATCTCGAACGCGCCGCAGTTTTTCTCGTAGAATTCCTTGGGTCCGACGCCGCCTATGATCGCGTAGGCGTAGCCTGATTCACGCAGCGCTTCGAGCGAGCGCATGAGCAAAGCTTTGCCGAGGCCGAGCTTGCGGGCGGATTCCAAGACGCCGGTGGGCCCGAAGAATCCGCGCAGTGTCGTGTCGTAACAGGCGAAGCCGAGGATCTCTTTGTCCTTGGTGGCGATGAAACAGGTGATCGGCTGGCGGGTCATTGCCACTTCCACTTCGCTGACCCATTTTTCGGAAAAGTTTGCGCGCACAAATGCTGCGACCGTGTGTTTTTCGAAGGCCCTCGCGCGGCGGAGCGTGACGCCACTGTCGGCGACTTTTTGATAGGTCTTCGACGAGTCCGGGAGGTCATACAGGCGTACGAGCATGTCGATCATGTGCCGATACAAGCGAAATGCCGATCCCGCGGGAAGCCTGGAATTTTCCTTCTATCGCTTCGCCTCAAAGCAGCGCTAGGTCATCGGTGTAGCCTTTGGATCCAGGGGAGTAGAAGGTCGCGGGATCCGGCTCATTGAGGGCGGCATTGGTGCGAATGCGCTCGGGCAGGTCGGGGTTGGCGAGGAAAGAAGTGCCGAAGGCGACCGCATCGATCTTGCCGGAGGCGATGGCCTCGTTGGCTTCCTTTGCGTCGTAGCCCATATTGGAAACGATCGTGCCTTTGTAAATTTTGCGGATCGGTGTGAGCACATCACCCTTTTGCTGCTGGAAGAGATCCGCGCGCATCACATGGAGGTAGGCGAGATGGCGTGAGTTCAATTCTTCGGCGAGGTGGCTGGCCACGGCGACCGGGTTGCTGTCGCTCATGCTGTTGAAGCTGTTGAGCGGAGAAATGCGCAGGCCCACACGATCGCTGCCGATGGCGGATGATACGGCATCCACGACTTCGAGCATGAGGCGCGCCCGGTTGGCGATGGAGCCGCCATAGGGGCCGCTGCGTTTGTTGGATCCATCGCGCAGGAATTGGTCGAGCAGGTAGCCATTGGCACCATGGACTTCGATACCATCGAATCCCGCAGCGCGGGCATTGAGTGCGGCGGTGCGGAAGCCGGCAACGATTGCCGGAATTTCATCGTCACGCAATTCGCGTGGTGTGACATAGGGCTTTTTGCCTTCGGGTGTGTGGACTTCCTCGCCGGTGATGGCGATCGCGCTCGGTGCAACCGGTTGTGCGCCGCCATTGAGAAGCGGATGACAAGCGCGGCCACCGTGCCAGATTTGCAGGAAGATCCTGCCACCTGCCTTGTGCACGGCATCGGTCACGAGTTTCCATCCGCCAATTTGCTCTTCCGAATAAATGCCGGGCTCCATCCAGAATGCCGAGTTGCCCTTCATTGCCATCGTCGCCTCGGCAATGATCAGTCCGGCGCTCGCACGCTGCGCGTAGTGCTCGGCCATCAAGGGTGTCGGGATGTGATCGCGCTCAGTGCGGCAGCGGGTGAGTGGAGCCATCAAAATTCGGTTGGGCAGGCGCAGAGCGCCGAGTGGCAGTGGTGTGAAAAGGTCGGACATGGTGGTGTTAGTAGTGGTTGGAGAAATGGCATCAGCCGAGATCAAACAGCAAGGCTTCGGTCTCAGCGCTGGCGTGGAGTGCGAAATTTCCAGCGCTCTCGGTGCTCGCGCCATCGCCGGCCTTGAGTTGGCATTCATGGGCAGTGGCTGTGCCAAAAATCATTTGCAGCCAAAGCCCGCGGCCGGGCCTCAGTGCATGCTCGATCGATTCACCTGCAGTGAGCCGGATGCGGTAAACATCGGCGTCCTGTTGGATGCGGGCCGAGCCATCACGTCCGTCGGCAGAGATCACAAGGACCGTCGATGAGTATTCCGTATCTGGCGACGGGTGCCATTCGCTGTAGTTCGGCGTGAGTCCGTTTTGTTTCGGCGTGATCCAGATTTGCAAAAAATGAACGGCTTCGGTG
>CAIVXP010000017.1 GCA_903909905.1 Akkermansiaceae bacterium | reverse complement strand
GATTCAAGATTCAAGAAATGAAGCCGCCTCTTCAATTTCAGCATTTTAGCGTTTCAGCATTTCAGTTTTTATTCCCCTTCCTCCCTCTCCACGCGTGCAGGAGAAACAAAGCCGCGAAGACAAACATGAAGAGCGAGAAAAACTGACCGCGGGTCAGGCTGCCGACTAGAGCGGCATCGGGCTCGCGAAATTGTTCGCCGAAAATCCGAAACCCGGCATAGAGCGCGAAAAACAAACCGGTGAGGAGGCCATCGGGCGCATTTTTGTAACGCGTGCGGACCCACCACAAAATGGCAAACAGCAACGCACCTTCGAGCAGGGCTTCGTAAATTTGCGAGGGATGCCGTGGCGGCAAAAAATCACCGAGCGTTTGCGAGACTTCAGGATTTTTCCGCGCCACAGCGATCAGCGTTTCCATCGACTGCGCATCTACCAAGCTGGGCTCAATTTCCGCACACGCCTGCCAAGCGTCACGCTGCACGGACTCCGATTCCTTCATCAGCGAAAGCGGAAATCGCACCGCCCACGGCACCACGCCTTCGACAATGCGACCATACAACTCGCCATTGATGAAATTTGCAACGCGCCCAAAAAACAATCCAAGCGGACCCACCACACATAGCCCATCGCCAAGGCCAGCAAATGTGACCTTTTCCTTCTTGGCGTAGAACCATGTAACAAACACAAGGCCTAAAATCCCACCATGACTTGCCATGCCGCCTTCCCACACCCGAAAGATCATCAGCGGATCCGACAGAATTTTCGACCACCCCCGTTCCGGGAGCTGATAGAAAAACACATATCCCAGACGACCGCCGAGGAAGACCCCGAACATCGCCGCAGCCGCAATGAAATCGCCTGTTTTATCAGGCTTGAGCACCCACAAGCCGCGCCGCGCGAGATGGCGAAGCAGGAGGAATCCCGCCACAAAGCCCGCCAGATACGCGAGCCCGTACCAGCGAACCGCAAGATTTCCATAAATCGGCAGCGCCACCGGATTCAGATCGTGGATGTATTGGGCGATCACGCGACAAGACCACACCATCGGCCGACCGCATGCAAGCCGACATCATCGACCACTCGCGACGAAGGGCCTTGAAATCCGCCACGGGGAAAAGATACTTGATGCGTGCAGCAAGCGGATCTTTTTGCGAATCAGGATGAGCCCTCGCCCGAGCAGCGGGCCAAGGAGTTGCGCCGACAGCTCGAGCACCACAACCGACTTTATTACAGCAAGGCGACGCCGGAAATTTCCGATGCCGAATACGACCGGCTTTTCCGCGAGCTTGAGGAACTCGAGCGCCAGCACCCCGAGTTGCACGATCCGGACTCCCCCACCCTGCGCGTCGGCGGCGAGCCGATCGAAGGTTTCGAAAAGGTGCGCCACCTGGTGCCGATGCTCTCGATCGACGATGTCTTCGAGCTAACACCCGAGGCATTGGAAAAATCTCCGGGCACGCGCGCGGAAAAAGAACTCATCGAGTTTTACCAACGCGTCCGCAAAGGCCT
>CAIVXP010000016.1 GCA_903909905.1 Akkermansiaceae bacterium | reverse complement strand
CTTGGTGAGCGTGATTGATCGCTTAATCATCGACAGCTCGTCGTGGGCCGATCCGGCTGAATCATTTCGCAAAATCGATGAGGCCGCGCATTCCAACAGCGATCTCATCCTGCAGGATCACGCATGGTCACGCACTTGGCAATTCCGCCTTGGCGTGGCCAGCATCTTCGACGATCCGGCCGCGCAACGCGCCATCGCCGAGATCGATCGCGTTGAGATCACCCATCATCCCGATCACCGCAACAGCGCGCTGCAGTTGCTTGCGTGGCTTGCGGTACAAGCCGGATGGAGCGACGGAAAACGCGACGCCGGAAAGGCAGCAAAAAATTTCAGCTTTGTGTCGCCCGCAGGAATCAAGATCGAAGCGCAACTTCGCGAGGATGCCGCCGCGCCGCCAGTTTCACTTCTAGTTTTGCGCGCGGGTGATCGCTCGGCTGTCATTTCCCAAGCCGCAGGCTCGGCCCATGTTGAGCGGCGAATCGAGGCGCCAGGTTATCAGGCCAGCTCACTCTCGCCGATTGATCCGGTCAGCGCCGGCGACTTGGTCGCCATGCAACTTTCCCGTGGTGGCAAAAATTCGCTGTTCAGTAAAATATTGCCGCGCTTCCGCGCGATGCTTGGGTGATCTACGACGATCATCGTAGATCGCTCACTCTGCGCGTGTCACTCTAAGCGCGAGGAACAGCGGAAATTCTTCGGCCGCCTTGTGCTCGGCCTTGCTGAAGGGGCCGCTGCCTTGTGAGCGGCGGTGACTGTAAAGCTCCTCGCATGCGGCGAGCGCAAGCCCGTTGGCGGCAAGCGCGTTGAGCAGATCAGCAAGTGGCCGATGATGAAAGAGCGTCTCCTCGCCCGTGCCCTTGCCCGGGTGGGTGGTGATGGGAATCGCGATCGGCGTGCCGTAGGAATCAAGTCGGCGGAATTGGATTTTCTGATCGGCGTCCCAACCCCAGTGGCTTTTGCGTGGGATGCGAAAACACGGATGCATCAGAATGGCCACAGCCCGGCCGCCGACTTTCAAAGCGCGGCGGATGTTGGCAAACAAACCACCGATGTCCTCGACATCATGCACCGCCATCAGGCAAGCGGCAGCATCGTAGGTCCCATCGGCCCAAGCGCCGGGCTGGCAGGCATCGGCTTGGATCCATGAAACCCGTGGTTCATTGCGATGACGCGATTTTGCGGCATCGATCAAACGTGGGCTGGCATCGACCCCAGTGAAGCGCGCAACGCCGGCGGCCAGCAATGGCGGCGCAAGCACACCTTGGCCGCAGCAGACATCGATCACCGCTTCGCCCGTTTGCGGCGCGAGGAGTCTCAGCGCCGCGGGTAGGATCACATGCTGGTGGTAGTCCGAACCGCTTTCACCAACGAGCTTGTCGTACCACGCAGCAACCGGATCCCAGCCGAGGCTTTGATCGGCATTTTTCGCCGCAGGACGAGACCCAGCTGGGCCGCCCTTGCGTGGGGGAAATGGTTGACGCTGCGGGCGGGGCATGGCGGGTCAGGGAAATTGGCCGCGTCTCACTTCTTGCGGATGCGCCAGATTTCGCAAAGCTGGTTGCGTTCCGGAATGCGGCTGCTGAAGCGATCGGTCTGGCCGAGGTAGACCGCTTGCACCAGTTGGCCCGAGCGCTTGATGCTGGAAAATTTTTGCGCAACCGCCGTAGCGCGGTCCGAGGAAAGCGTGCGGTTGTTGTCGACATTGCCGGTTTCCGACGCGTAGCCGACCACCAGCATCAGGTCGCCATCGGGGATCTCCGCACCAAGGCGCGCGATGATTTCCTCGTCGGCCGGAGTGAGGCCGCTTGAGCCGGTGGGAAATGTGAGCGTGTGCAGGACATTCGCTCCGAGCTTCACACCGAGCCCACTGTAAGCGGTGGTGAGGTCGGAGTCCGGGCGATTTTCCAACTCGCGCAGGTTGCGGAACAACTCGACGGCGGCCGGCAAGAGTTCGCTTTCGGAGCTCGCAAAAAGCCGTGCTTTTGCAAGCTCGGCCTCGAGTTCTGTGACGCGGTTTTCGAAAAATCCCTTTGCGCGAAGAGCTTCATCGAGACGGCGTTGCAGCTCTTCAAATTCATCCGATGTGACGCTATTGCCCTTCGATGCAAGCTCCGCGCTCAACGCGTCGCGTTGCGACTTCAGCGCATCGAACTCACGACGCAGGCGGTCGACTTCGGAGCTGGCAACCAGGGCGCGCTGCAACTCGGCCTGAAGCCGCGAGCTTTCCGCCGCAAGGCTTTGGCGTAGCTGCTCGGAACGCAGGAGCTCGGAATTTTTCGCAGTGATCGCGGCATCCTTTTCGCCAAGCATCGATTCGAGACTCGTCGCGAGCGCCGCCATCGTGTCGGCATCCTTCTTGAGCCGCGTGGCAATGTCCTCAGCCGATTCCGATCCGCCTTCGAGCGGACGCAGGCCCATCGACATGCGCTCGCGGTTGAGCTGGCCACGGATGGCATTCGCCTCGGCTTGCAGTTGGGTGACATCCGGCGAGCCAGCCGCTCCGCTGCCAAAACCACCGCGCAGCCCCATCACAATCAGCACGCCAAGCAACGCAATGATCACAAATGCCAGCACCATCGTCGGCGGCATCGAGGGCTTGGCATGGGCGGCGGCACCATCGTTGACCTCGTCCTCGGCTTCGGGTTTTTCGGGTGCTGATTTATCCTCGGACATGGCGGGAAGCCTGATCGCCCGACCTGTCCGCTGTCAATTCATTCGGGGTTTTTGGCGGTTTTGTGAGGGTTGAGAAGCGACATGAAATCCTTCGGATGGTTGAATACGAAGTCCGGCTTCTCGGCGGCGAGTGACTCGCGTGAATTAAATCCCCAGGTGACCGCGGCGATCGGGATGCCCGCCTTTTGCGAGGCCTTCACATCGCGGAGTTCGTCGCCGACATAGAGCATTTCTTCGGCGCGCAGCGAGAAGGTCTTGCGGATCGCTTTGAGGTGCTTGGACTTGCCGGTGAGCTTGGAGGTCGAGGAAATGAAATCGAAAATTTCGCGCAGGCCGTGCCCCCGCAGGAAGAGGTCGACATTTTCCGGCGTGTTGGAAGTGAGGATGCCGAAGGACTCGACATGCACGCGCAGCTCGGTGAGCACCTCCGACATGCCCTGGATGAGGTCGAGGCGGGTGATGCTGCCACGAAGGATCGAAGTGCCGCGCGCAATGAGCGATGGCACACGACGCTTCGGGATGTCGAGATGATCGAGCAGTTGCTTGAGCGAAAGATGGCGGAGTTTCTCGACCTCGTGTTCGGCGACTTGGCGGATGCCGTAACCGGGCGCGAGCTCGTTGAAAATTTTGCGGGTCTCGCCGAGGGTGTCGGCGATGGTGCCATCGAAATCGAAGACCAAGGTTCGAAACTTCATGGTGCTGGCGGGCTTGTCCTTGGCATGAGCTTTAGACGAGCGGGAGGTTGGGGTGGATGTCTTCTTCAAGGCTGGTGGTTTCTCCTTCAAAGTAACGCAAGAGCGCGGCGAAGGCAATCATCGCCGCGTTGTCGGTGCAGAGTGCCGGTGCGGCAGTGAAAAGCGCGATTTTCTGCTTGTTGCAAGCGGTTTCAAAGGCTTCGCGCAGCGCGCGGTTCAGGCTCACGCCGCCGGACAACGCGATCGCGTCACGGCCGGATTCGCGTGCGGCGCGCAAAGTTTTGCCGACGAGGATTTCGATCACCGCCACTTGAAACGATGCGGCAAGGTCGGCGCGAGTGGCACTCCCCATGCCGCGTTCGAGGGTGTAAAGCACGGCGGTCTTGAGTCCCGAGAATGAAAAATCGAGATGCGGGTCGTGCAGCATGGGCCGCGGGAAATCGAAGGCCGCGGGAT
>CAIVXP010000015.1 GCA_903909905.1 Akkermansiaceae bacterium | reverse complement strand
GCGGCGGGCAGCCGGATTGAGGACATCGATGGCAAGAGCTACATTGATTACATCGGCTCGTGGGGACCGAACATTTTGGGTCATGCGCCGGTGGTGATCACCAACACGATTCATGAGGTCGCCAAGAGCGGGATTTCATTTGGCATCCCGAATCCCTTCGAGGTCGAGATGGCGCGCAAGGTCTGCGAGTGGGTGCCATCGGTGGAAAAAGTGCGGATGTGCAACTCCGGCACTGAGGCGACCATGTCGGCGATCCGTTTGGCGCGCGGCTTCACTGGGCGGGATTTGATCGTGAAATTCGACGGTTGTTATCACGGCCACAGCGATTCGTTGCTGGTCGCGGCGGGCTCGGGTGCATTGACGCATGGCGAGCCCGACTCGGCGGGTGTGCCGCGCGCGGTGGCATCGAACACCTTGGTGCTGCCGTACAATGATCCCGAGGCGTTGGAGAAACTTTTCGCGGCATGTGGTGAGGACATCGCGGCGATTATCGTCGAGTCGTATCCTGCAAATGCCGGCTTGGTTTTGCCGCGTGCCGGGTATTTGCAGCTGCTTTCATCGATCACCAAAAAACACGGCGCACTGTTGATTTTTGATGAGGTCATGACCGGCTTCCGATTGGGCAAGGCGGGAGTGCAGGGGATTGAGGGCATCGTGCCGGACCTCAGTTGTTTCGGCAAAGTGATTGGTGGTGGTTTGCCGGTCGGGGCCTTTGGCGGTCGTGCCGATGTGATGGATTTTCTTGCGCCGCTCGGGCCGGTCTACCAAGCCGGCACGCTTTCCGGGAATCCGCTGGCGATGGCTGCCGGGCTTGCGCAGTTGCGCGAGTTGGAAAAGCCATCGGGCTTTGCGCGGCTGGAGGAACTTGGCGCGCATTTCGAGAATGGCCTGCGCGCCGTGATGGGGGCGAGGGGCATCGCACACCGCATTAACCGCGTGGGATCGATGTTCTGTTTGTTCTTCACCGACCGCGAAATCGTCAATGTCTCCGATGTGATGAAGCAGGATCTCGACCTGTTCAAAAAATTCTTCTGGGGCTGCCTCGAGAAAGGGATCTATCTCGCTCCGAGTCCTTATGAGACCGGATTCTTGAGCCTCGCGCACACCGAGGCGGATCTGGATGAGACGCTCGGCGTCTTCGACGAGGTGCTTGCGAAAATTTGATTTTTCCTCAGCGAAACACCGCAAGCATCGGTCGGTGGTCGGAGGCTTTGCTCCAGAGCTTGTCTTCGATGATGCGCGATTCCTTGAAGTCGACATCGCGGCGCAGGGCGGCCGAGGTCATGATGAAATCGATGCGCGAGTAGACATCCTCACCCGACCAATGATGGGTCCACGCCTCGCCTTCCGAGTCCTTGAGATAGATCGGCGTGATGCGCAAATTTTTTGCGGCAGATCCCGTCACGGCACGCAATGTGTTGCTGCGATAGGTGTCGTTGAAATCGCCATAAACTGTGAGATTGGCATCGGGGTTGGGGCCGAGGATTTTGTCGATGTGGCGGCGCAGGAGGTGGGCTTCCTGCAGGCGCATTTTTGCCTGATCCCCGCCATCGACGGAGCGTTTCGATTTCAGGTGCACGCCAACGAAGCGGTAATCTTTGCCGCGTGCCTTGATGGTGGCGTCGAGGATGCCGCGGTTGATGGCAAAGCTGCGCCCTTCGAGGGTGTATTGAGTTTGCGCGGGTGAAGCGGTCGAGGTGATGGGAAACCGCGAGAGCAGCCCGAGGTGGCGGACCGTGTCGGAGCCGCCGGTGTGGTGCGAGTGGGGGAGATCGAGTCCGGCGGACTTGAGGGCTTGCTGGATTTCGGCGAGGTCGGCCTTGGTGCCAATTTCGCAGAGTCCGATGACATCCGGGTTGTTTTTGAGCAGGATGCGCAGGACAGCGGATTTTTCCGAATCGGGCTTTGGTTGGTTGGCGACTTCGCGGCGGTCGATGATGCGATCCATGGTCAGCCAGTTTTCCACATTGTAGGCAATGAAGCGCAGGCTGCCTGCGTTCGGGTTGCCGCTTGGCCGGGTGGTTTGGGCTGGCTCATTGGCATCGGCTTGGGTGAGCCAGTTTTTTGATGCGGCCGATTTGCGTGAGGCGTCGTGCGAGTCGGCGCCCGAGCGATCGCAGCTGCTGAGGATGAGTGCGGCTAAAATACCGAAAAGCGCCCCAAAGTACTTGGGAGAGACGGCTCGCAATGCGTCAGTACGCATGGCGATCAGGAGTCGCGTGGCTCCTTGCCGGGGGCGTCTTTGGTGCGGGCGTCGGTCTCGGCGTGGGTGATTTCGCGTTCGAAATCGTCCCGGGCTTTTTTGAATTCGCCCATGCTCTTGCCGATGCCGCGTGCGAGCTCGGGGAGTTTTTTGGCTCCGAAGAGCAACAGGATCACGACGAAAATCATGATCATTTCTGGCATTCCGATGGGTCCCATGATGGTATTGTTGGTTGGCTGAAGGCTAGCTACGGAGGCACGGGCGTGCAACCGAATTACAGGGAAAGTTTCAACGCTTTCATGAATCCGCAGTGGTCACTTCGATTTCCGCCATGTGGCTGAGGACATCGGCCACGGGTGGAAGGCAGCGATCGAGGCTTGCAAGCGAGCAGACGGCAAAGGTCGTCGCGAGTTGGGCGCGCGCGGTGGCATCAAGCCCGGTATTGAGGCCTGCGAGGTAGCCAGCTAGCAGGGCGTCGCCTGCGCCGACCGTGCTGGCGACGGAAATCGGAGGCGCTTTGGCCATAAGGGTGGCGCAGGGGTCGAGGAACCATGCACCCACTTCGCCGAGCGAGAGAATGACGCGCGAAATGCCCGCTGCATGGACTTCGAGGACGGCCGACTGCGCAGCGGCGAGATCGGGGATGTCGCGGCCGAGGACTTCGGTGATCTCGCGCTGGTTGGGCTTGATCAGATCGACCTTGCGTTCGATCGCAACGCGCAGGGCATCGCCGCTGGCATCGACCGCGACCCGCGCGCCTGCGGATTTGAGCAGATCGATCAGCGCGGCAAAATCATCGAGCCCGAAGCCTGGCGGGAGACTCCCACCGATCAGGCACCATGATTCGCGCAAGTCGAGTCCGCGCAGATGGCTGTGCAGCGCTGCGATGTCTTGAGCGCCGACTTGAGCGCCAGGGAGGTTGATGTCGGTCGTGACCTTACCATTGCGCTCGACGAGTTTGATGCCGGTGCGGGTGCGGCCCGGGATGCGGATGAAGGCATCGCGGATCGGGAGCTTGGAAAACAGCGTGGTAAAGTGCGTTTGATTTTCTGTGCCAAGAAATCCGGTGGCGGTGGTGCCGATGCCGAACTCGCCCAAGCGCGCTGAGACATTCACGCCTTTGCCGCCGGCCTGATGATGGACTTCTTCAGCGCGGTTCACCGAACCGGTTTGCAGCGATGGCAAAATGATCGTTTGGTCGATCGCCGGGTTGAGCGTGATCGTGATGATCCGGTTTGAGTTGTTCATCTGCACTGCTCCGCGGTGTGAATAAGTTGTGAACAAGCGGTGAATCAATGCGGAAAAGCAACATTTTGCACTCTTTAGGTCGGATGGAGGAAATTTTCGGGTCTTTTTTCCTTGTGCCAAATCTGACGTCTGGTTCGCTCGCGGCGAAATTTGCCGCAAATGATGATTTCCGGCTGATTTCGGCACACAAAACGCTCACCTGCGGCCGACCGGCTGCTTCTACCAAGACGATGATCCCAACAAACGACCAAACGCCACGCATTGAGCACACTGACTCCGCCATCATGAGCCGTAGGAGGCTGTTGAATGGAATGGGTATCGCGGGCTTGGGATGGTTGGGTTCTTCGGTTTTGGGCTCGGCGTTTTCATCGACCCCGAGAGTTTCCGTCGTGACCAGCCGTAGCAATGCCTCGACCGTCGCAGGCAGCCAAGCGTCTGGCAATTTGGCGATGCCGGATCTGCCTCAGGAATGGCTCGAGAGGCATGGCAGATATGCCACCGAATATTTTCGCTACCTGACCGCGCTCAAGTTGAAGCGCGTCGATCCCGCGCAAGTGCTTGAGTCCCATGCCAAGGAAAAGGGCGGCGTCTGGAACAGCATTCCGCCGAAGGCATCATGGCGCCGCATGGGCTACACCCTGCGGGTGGCCGAACGCGTTGCACAAGAAATGAATGTTTCCGAAGTGGAGATCATTTCCGCTTACCGTTCGCCCGATTACAATGCCCGCTGCCGTGGTGCGAGGACCCATTCGTGGCATCAGCAAAACATCGCGGTGGATGTGAAGTTCCCGATGCGCGCATCGAAGGTTACCGCCATGGCGCGCCAACTTCGCGACGAGGGTCTCTTCCGCGGTGGTGTGGGTGGTTATTGGAACTTCACGCACATCGACGCGCGCGGCCAGAACATCAATTGGTGATCCCGCATAAGGCACAGGGCTCCCTGATGTCTTTTGCTATCGATTTGAATCTGTAGCCCTTCCGGGTGACGTCAGTTGTTTGATAAAAAAATCTCCGGTCAATGGCCACCCACAGATCCTTTCATCCATGCACCGATGCCGATGACGATCGTCGATAGGATCAAGGTCAAGATTCCGGTGATGATCAATGAGTGGGCTTTTTTGCTGGAACCTTTCCATTCGCGGAAAATCAACCCCCACATGGTGCTGAATATGATGATGCTCGCCATGTGAAGTGTCCATGAAGTGAAGCCAAATCCTTGCGGATCCGAGCCACCCATCTTGGTGTGTCCCATGGAATAGAAGAAAAATTGGAAATACCATGTTATGCCAGCCAGCGCGCAAAAAAGAAAGTTCGTGAGTAGTGGAATTCGGTCGCCGATGCTTTCGGTGATTCTTGCGTCGGCTGTGTTGGCTGTGTTGGCTGCTTGTGTCTGCTGGCGTTGTCGAGTGGCGAGGTACTCGTAGCCGCTGTGGTTCTTGATGTTGAGTCCGATGCACCAGATGAAGTTGGTGGTAAAGCCGCCGAGCATGACAACGATCAGGCTGGGCAGGCCGGACCAGAGAGGATCGGTTCCTGCGCGCACGGACTCTGCGCCGATAGGTTCTCCGGCGGTCAGGCCGAAGCTGAAACACGCGCTCATGATGCCGGAAAATGTGGCAACCAAGATGCCCTTCTTGAAATCGAACTCATGAACCGACTTTTTCTTATCCGCCGCGGACATCTCCTTTTCCTTCGTTGACCCCGCGAGGGCTGCGATCCAGATCCCCACGAGGCAAATCAGCACGCCGAGCAATGTGATCCGGCCTGGGCCGGTGGAGGCGATCTGAACGATCGATTCACCCACAGGGATACTGGGCATGAAAGTTTTGAAAATTGGGGGCAAAAGCGTGCCGAAGGCCGCGCAGTATCCGAGCGACACGCCCATTCCGAGTGACATCCCCAAGTAGCGCATAGCCAACCCGAAGGTCAGGCCACCAGTGCCCCAGAGCACTCCAAAGAAGTAAGTCCAGCCAAGCGTGGATGGTGACTGCCGGCTAAACACACCAATCACATCTTCGGTCATCAGACTGGCAAAAAACCAAGGACATACGATCCAGGAAAAAAAGCCTCCAACGAGCCAATATGTTTCCCATGACCACTTTTTAACCCCTTTGTAGGGGACATAGAAGGAGCCGGAGGCAAGGCCACCGAGCCAATGAAAAATGACGCCGAGAATGGGATTCATGGGTGGATTTGACCGGGTTGGATTTTTGGATCGGGATGGCCTGTATCAAATGATGCCGCACGCATTTGCCAAGGATCTTGTCATTGTGGCGTTCACCGCGCAGGACCAATCTGTTACGAGAGCGAGTAATCATACCTCTGAACTCCAGTCAACATGATCTAGTCGACCCGAGTGACATGTCTATCAGCTGAGATCTGATGCATTTGACACTTGAATGTTCGAACTGATATTTACTTCGTGTGATGATTCATACAGCATGATCCGACACAACAGACAGACTGATGAGATTCGAGGTATGGGAGCCGTAGAGTGCTGGTGCCTGCATGGGGCAGTGGGATCGGCGGGTGATTGGCGTGAATTTGCGGCGGCGATGTCGGCGGATTCGATCGCATCGCGTGCGGTGGACTTGTGGCGGTTTCTTGCGTGCGAGCCGATGTCGCTGACGCGCTTTGGCGAGGCTTTGAATGCCGAGGCGAATGATGTGTCGGCGGGTCGAGCGAAGCGGGTCTTGGTCG
>CAIVXP010000014.1 GCA_903909905.1 Akkermansiaceae bacterium | reverse complement strand
TGTTGCCAATCGAGAGCGGGAACGTGGCGGTGAATGTTACTCGCGTGAAGCTGAAGCTATTGCGAGTGACATTGATGTATTGCCGGGCAACTTGAATATTGTTGCGATACATGTAGACATAGCCGTTGGTCGACCATTGGCTGTGTCCGAGGTAGAATTGGCCGCGCAGGTCGAATGTCATGGTGACAGTGGCGGTGCCGTTCTGGTTGTTTGTCCAGCCCGTGAGTGAGGAATGCCAAGTCTCGACGTCGTTCCAATTGATGCTCGAAATTGCGTCCATTTCATCGCCAAAGTCCCCCTGCAGGGATACATCTGCCCTCTCGTAACTGGCGGCGCTGGCGAGAATGCCAGCGCTCAATCTGCCGACTTGAAACTCGAGATCAGTGTCGCCACCCATGCCGGTGACATTCGTGCTGGCAGCGACGCGGGCATGCATCGATGTAGCCAACTGATTGACGAAGGATCGTCCTTGGTCTGTTTCCGCGACGCGGCAGCCGTAGAGGAGAATTTGCGCGTCGGCGGAGAGGGATTTTTTCCATGCGGCGACCTGCGGCGAATGGGCGTGAAGGGTGTTGGTGTCGAATGACTGTTTGCCAAACCAGAGCTTTCCATCGCTGCCGTGCGAAATGACGCGAAGAACATCGACCTTTGTCAAAGTACCAAGCGCTTTGGTGATTTGCGCAACGACATCCCCATCGCCATCGATCGAAATCACTTGGGAGCCGGCCAGTTCCTCTTTGGGGATGCTGGGGGCCAGTGCGGAATCGATCAGCACCACGCTGCGTGCGGGTTCATTGAACGCTGCGTCCGCGGCGATCAGTTGCTGCATGCCAAGTCCTTGCAGACCGATGACGATGCAAAGCAGACGAAGGGCGAGGGGAATTAACATCCACCGACGCTGCAAGCTGATCGAAAATTTTTCAGATCTTCCGATGGGGCGTGTGTTTGGCATGGAGCTATGATGGTTGATTTTTTTATCACCGTCGCCGGACGGGTTCACCCCGTTGCCGCCAAGGGGTAATATGTCGGTTGCGGATATCGCGATGTGGGATCGAATCTAAAGCTGAAGAACAAGCACGGGGCGGGAATGCTGCTGATGCGTATTGAGGGGGCTAAAATATTGCTTAAAAGAGGGAAATGGAAGCTTAGAAAGGGCAATTTCGGACAAAGGGCGCGTTTTTGCTTGGGTGAATGAGCATGATTTTCCCGCTTCCATCGCGGTGGGGTTTGTTCAGGGTGGGGGTGATGATGAGACGCATTGAGGCCGTGCATACCCGATACCAGACTCTGGAGGTGTGGAAGTCCGACTGTGCGGCTGAATTTCGGGTCGCGGGGGCGGTCCATGCATTTTATCACCGTGAGCGATTTCTGACGGGATTGGCGTGGGATATGATTGCGGCGGCAGCTTTGTTGGGGCAGGCGCATCCGCCGCGTTCGGTATTGATGTTGGGTTTGGCTGGTGGAACGGCATATCGCGTGCTGCGGCATTTGCTGCCGAATTGCGAGTTGGTGGCGGTGGATATCGATGATGAGATTGTCGAGCTGGCGCGAAAGCACATGGACTTGGATGCCTTGGGCATCGAGGTGATTCATGCCGATGCGTATGCGTGGTTGGCGAAAAACCGCAGGAGCTTTGATGTCGTGATTGATGACATCTATCTGGCAGGAAAGACCGATGTGTTTCGGCCGCAGGCGTGGGATGTCGGGTTGATGGGGCATTTGCGCCGGGCGATCGCGCCGGGCGGTATGTTGGCGGTGAATTTGGTGACGGGGGCGGGTCACCGCGCGATGCAGGTGGCGACGCGGCGGGTCTTGCGCGAGGAATTCGGTGAAGTGCGGGTGATCAAGTCCGAGGAAGCGATGAACGAGGTCTTGGTGGCTGGGAGTGAAGTCGCCGGATTGCGGCGCCTGCGTGAGTATCGTGAAAAGTTCCGCGACCGGCGGGACCGCGCTTGTTGGGATCGGCTGACCTTAAAGCGCCTCACATGATGGCGTGATTTTCCGCATTTCGCTTGCCACCGTTTGGGGGAAGCCCCACAAAAGCGCCCGCTTGTCCGGAACGGAGGGTGCACAGAGCGTCGTTCCAACCGGACCGGTGCACACATACCCATTCTCGACTCCCTATGGACAGCATCTCATCCCGCATCGCAAAGGTTTCTCCGTCACTCACTTTGGCCGTCACCGCGCAGGCCAAGGCTATGATCGCCAAAGGCGAAGAAGTTTACGCGCTCGCAGGTGGTGAACCGGAAGTTGATACTCCCGACTTCATCAAGCAGGCTGCGATCAAGGCCCTCAACGAAGGCCGCACCAAGTACACCCCCGCAGGTGGCATCCCCGAGTTGCGCGAGGCGCTTTCGGCCAAGTTTCTCAAGGACAACAACCTCAACTACGCCGCCAATCAGATCTGCGTGACCGCTGGCGCGAAAATGGCCTGCTTCAATGCGATTCTGGCGGTGGTCGAAGAAGGTGACGAGGTCATCATCCCGACGCCGTACTGGGTTTCCTATCCTGAGATGGTTCGTCTTGCCGGTGGTGTGCCGGTATTGGTCGAGACCAAGGAATCGACTGGCTGGAAGATGACCCCCGAGCAGTTTGAAGACGCGATGACGCCGGCAACCAAGATGGTGATCATCAATTCGCCCGGCAACCCGACTGGTGCGGTGTACACCGCCGACGAGCTTCGCGCTTTGGGTGAAATCGCCCTTGGCGAGGACATCGTGATCCTCTCGGATGAAATTTACGAGAAGCTCGTGTACGGCGAAAGCAAGCATGTCTCGATCGCATCGCTCAGCGATGAGCTCTACAACCTCACCATCACGGTCAACGGATTTTCCAAGGCCTATTCCATGACCGGCTGGCGCTTGGGTTACACCGCCGCGCCGAAGCCATTGGCCGATGCGATCGACAAGATCCAGAACCACACGATTTCCAACGCGAGCAGTTTCTCGCAGTATGGTGCGCTCGCAGCGCTTGAGGGAGATCAGTCCTTCATCGAAGACCTGCGTGGCGAGTACGATGTGAAGCGTCAGTTCATGTTTGCGCGCTTGAAGGCGATTCCGAACATCCGCGTCGTTGAGCCGCAGGGTGCGTTTTATTTCTTTGTGTACACCGGCGGCATGCAGCTCAAGTCGGTGAACCTTTGCGACAAACTTCTTTCGCGCTACAAGGTGGCCGCCGTGCCGGGCATTGCGTTCGGCTATGACGAAGGCATCCGCCTCAGCTACTGCACAACGCTCGACATTTTGAATGAAGGGCTGACCCGCTTCGAGCAGTTCTGCCGCGAGCATTGATTTGCCCGCTCAGAAGCGATTTCCAGGACGCCGGCTTTTGATAGGTCGGCGTCCTTTTTTTATGCGGTCAGGCCTCGGCGGCAGGTCTCTGAGATTTCCTTGTTTCCTCCCTCCGTCAATTCCTCTAAATTGCCATTCATGAAAGAGCCCGATATCCGCTGGAAACAACGCCTTGAGAACTACACGAAAGCGGTTGAGCAGATGACTCGATTCATCGAAGCGGGTGAGCTTAATGAAATGGAGGAGCAGGGTCTGATTCAGAGTTTTGAATACACCTATGAGTTGGCGTGGAACACATTGAAGGATTTTTTCGAAGAACAAGGTGAGACCCAAGTGATGGGCAGTCGGGATGCATTTCGATTGGCATTCAAGCGTGGCCTGGTCGAAGAAGGGGAAATCTGGATGGATATGATCAAGAGTCGTGCGCTTACCACTCACACCTACAACGAGGTGACAGCGAAGGCGATCGCTCAAAGCATTCGCGGTGTGTTCTTCGCGGAATTTGTGAAGTTGCGTGAGCGTTTAAAAAACCTATCCCATCAAAGCGAATGAGTGCCATGCGTTATGGATTGCCGGCAGAGGCGGTGAGCAAGATCGGCGGTGTGCTGGCCGCGCATCCCGAAGTCGAGTCGGCCATTCTTTATGGTTCGCGGGCGAAGGGAAATTACAAGCCGGGTTCGGACATCGACCTGACGCTGTTGGGAGACCGATTGGTTCATCATGATTTGCTAAAAATCATTGGTGAATTGGATGATCTGCTCCTGCCTTACACGATTGACCTTTCGATTTTCCACATGATCGATCACGGGGCTTTGCGTGATCACATTCAGCGCGTGGGTCAGGAATTTTACCGTCGGCAGCATGCCGAAACACCCCATTCGGCCTAATTTCCAGGACGCCGGCTTTTGATGGGTCGGCGTCCTTTTTTATGCGGTCAGGCCTCGGCGGCTTTGGCGATGCGCAGGAGTTTTGCTTCCTCGAGGTGGGGGGCGAGGATTTGGAGGCCGACGGGGAGGTTCTTTGCGCCATCGAAATCGGTGGTGCCGCAGGGCACGGAAATGCCGGGGATGCCGGCGAGGTTGGCGGAGAGCGTGAAGATGTCGGAGAGGTATTCGTGGAGTGGGTCGGCGGCGCCGGCACCGATTTTGCGTGCGGGGCTTGGTGCGACAGGCGAGATGATCGCGTCGACTTTTTGGAAGGCGTTTTCGAAATCCTGACGGATGAGCGTGCGGACTTTTTGGGCGCGGCCGTAGTAGGCGTCGTAGTAGCCCGAGGACAGCACATGGGTGCCGAGGATGATGCGGCGTTTCACTTCGGGTCCGAATCCTTCTTCGCGCGACTTGCGGTAGAGGTCGGCGATGTCGGCCGGTTGCTTGGTGCGATGACCGTAGCGGATGCCATCGAAGCGCGAGAGGTTGGATGACGCTTCGGCGGGTGCGATGATGTAGTAGGTGGCCACCGCGTGTTCGGTGTGGGGCAGCGAGATGTCGACAATTTCCGCGCCGAGCTCGCGAAGTTTGGCGATGGATTTTTCCACTGTGTGACGTACGCCCGGGTCGATGCCCTCGCCGAAGTATTCGCGCGGCAGGCCGAGCTTCATGCCCTTCACGCCATCGTTTAAATTGGTGAGGTAATCGGGCACTGGGACATCGAGCGAGGTCGAGTCGAGCGGGTCGAATCCGGCGATCGCTTGCAGGATCATCGCCGCATCCTCGACGGATTGCGTGAGGGGGCCGATCTGGTCGAGTGACGACGCGAAGGCCACGAGCCCGTAGCGTGAGACGCGGCCGTAGGACGGCTTGAGTCCGACCACGCCGCAGTGCGAAGCGGGTTGGCGGATTGAGCCACCGGTGTCGGATCCGAGCGTGGCGATGGCGGTGCGGTCGGCCACAGCGGCGGCGGATCCACCGGAAGAGCCACCTGGAATGCGGGAGTGGTCGTGCGGGTTGCGGGTCGTTTGCAGCGCGGAATTTTCCGTCGCCGAGCCCATGGCGAATTCGTCCATGTTGAGGCGGCCGAAAGGAATCGCACCTGCCGCGCGGAGTTTGCGGATGACGGTGGCGTCGTAGGGTGAGAGGTAATTTTCGGCGAGGAACTTTGATCCGCAGGTGCAGGGTTGGCCGAGCACATTGATGTTGTCCTTGATGCCGATCGGGATGCCGCCGAGTGGCAGTGTGAGATCCGCCTTCGAGGCCTCGGCGAGTGCCGACTCGAGATCATGGCTGAGATAGGCGCCGGTTTGTGGATCGCGGGTGGCGATGTCGTTTGCGAGATCGCGGAGTGCGGCTTCGGGAGTGGTTTCGCCAGCGAGAAATTTTTGGCGGAGCGTGGTAAGCGTCATGAATGCGTGGGGAAATGGATGAGGCGGCGGCGGGAGCGATCAGGCATCGGTCACGACCTTGGGCACGCGGATTTGGCTTTGGGCTTGGTCGGGTGCGTTTTGCAGGACGGCGGCGGGTGGCAGGCTTTCGTGCGGCTCGTCGTTGCGCATGCGGCCGAAGACGGGAGACGGGTGGGCGGTGGGTTCGATGTTGGCGACATCGAGCTGCATCAGCGAGCGGGCGCGTTCGATGATCGCCTCGAGTTGCGGTTGGAAGACCGCGACCTCGTCGTCGTTGAGTTCGAGTCGCGCGAGATTGGCGACATGGCGGACATCGATGTCGGATTGCTGCATGGCCCTAGGTTGCCGCGATCCTGCCGCTTTTTCCAAGTTTCAAGTTCAGCGGAAATGGGCGGGCCCTGATTCAGCCCGGATTTCGAAGAAGGAACCACGAAAGGCAGGAAAGAGCACGAAATCAATTTGTCTGGGGAATCGTGCCGGTACGGTAGGGCGATGCGGCCCGCAGCGCCGTAGCCCCCGCCGCCAAAGCGGGCAAGATGCCCGCACTCCCTTGAAGAAGTCGATTCTTCGATAACACTGCATTCAACAACGGACCTTTTGGGACAAAGGTCCCTGCCGTATGAGTCGGCGTCGCGAGGCTGCGTCGCCCTACCATTCACTTTGTCTATTCAGCGGCCCGGCTGTTTGGCTTGATCGCTGGCGGGCGTGGCGGGCTTGCTTTGCTTGTTGCGTGCCGAGCGCAGCCTTTCGAGAAGCCGTGAGTCGTTGGGAAAGGTTGCGAGTGCTTTTTCAAAGGCTTCGACCGCTTCGGCCGGTTGATCGCATGCGATGAAGTATTCGCCGAGTTGTCCCGCCATCGGTGTTAGCACCATGGGTGGCTTCATCATCGGGGTTTGCGTTTGGCGGTCGCTTGCGGCGTTGAACCAATTGTAGGCGAGGTTGCGGCCGTCCTTGGGGCCAGCGAACGCGAGCCGACCCCTTGCCTCGGCGGTGAGCAATTCGAGGGCGCGAAATGCGCGGTTCCATTCCGAGCGCTCACCCGATTCGATGGCAGTCTTCTGGCTGTTGGTCATCATTTCGCCGTATTGGGTAAGGGCGTTGATGGTGTTGCGGGCTTGATCGATTTCGCCGGCTTCGATTTGGCGATGTGCTTCGAGCGTGATGCGCAGCCCGTTGATCCACCAGTGGGCGAGCGTTTGTTTCATCAGCTCCTTGGTGAATGTGGCGGCGGGCAGTAATTTTTCACGCGGGACGGAATTTGGAATGATGCCTGAGTCGAGTGCGAGACGTGCGGGCAGAGTTTTTGTTTCCCACCAGAATGTTTGTATTCCGGGGGAGCTTGGGCGATCGGTGGGCAGTGGGGTTTCGCTGAGCTTGAGGGCTTCTTCAAACGCCTCCTGTCGGCGGCCCATGGAGTTGAGCGTGACGATTCGGTAGTTCATCGCATCGAGCCATTCCGGGCAGTCGGCTAGGGCGATTTTGTTTTCCTGCATCCATTTCTCATAAAACGAGGCGGCTTTGGTGAAGGCGTCGAGAGCTTCCTCGTGATTGCCACAGCGCCATTCGTAGAAGCCGAGCAGGTACTGAAAGGGGGCGTAATCCGGATGGGTGGCGCAAAGTGCGCGGGCGTAGGGGAGCGTGTCATCGAGCTTCGGAGCTTCGGCGCGGACGATGAGGAGGGCGTTGAGCGGTACCGGATTTCCTGGTGATTTGTACATCCAATCGCGCAGCATTTTCTCTGCGGATTCCTGGTCGGGTGTCGGCTCGCCCATGATATCGTATCCGCTGCGGGTGAAGAGCGCGGTGAGCACACCCGCCTGCATGTCGTTGGGGAAATGGCCCACGATTTTTCGGAATGCGTCGGCTGAGGCCAAGGGACCTTCGGCAAGGTGCTTGAGCAATGCGTAGGCATAGTCGCGTTCGAGCGGCGTGCCGACACCGGATTCGATGAGTGACATCATGCGCTCGGCCGCGGCATTGCGATTGGCAAATGTTTCCGGAGTGGGTGCGAGCAATGCCATCACCATGCCCCAATGGGCGATCATGCATTCGGGGTCCTCGCGAATGGCTGCGGCAAAGTGTCGGCAGGCTTCGAATTCCCATCCGAAGTGCAGATGGCTGAGGCCGCATTTGACGTGTGATTGGGCCG
>CAIVXP010000013.1 GCA_903909905.1 Akkermansiaceae bacterium | reverse complement strand
GGCTTGCCATGCGGCGTTTCAAGCGTGCGGTGAATGCCGTGGCGATGCCTTCCTGCACGAGGAGGCGGGACCCGGCGCAGCATACATGGCCTTGATTGAAAAAGATGCCATTGATCACCCCTTCGACCGCTTGATCGAGTGGTGCGTCTTCGAAGACGATGTTGGCGGCCTTGCCACCGAGTTCGAGAGAGAGTTTTTTACCAGTGCCGGCGAGCGAGTGTTGGATCATTTTTCCGACCTCGGTCGATCCAGTGAAGGCGATCTTTGCGGCATGCGGATGATTGACCACCAGTGCGCCAGTTTCGGCTCCGCCGGTGACGATGTTGACCACGCCGGGGGGAAGTCCGGCATCTTGCAGGATCGATGCAAACTTCAGCGCAGTGATCGATGTCGTTTCGGCGGGTTTGATCACCACTGTGTTGCCGGTGGCGAGGGCTGGCGCGATTTTCCATGCCAGCATGAGAAGGGGAAAATTCCATGGGATCACCTGGCCGACGACGCCGAGTGGCGCAAGCCTGCGACCGGGGGTGACATGATCGAGTTTGTCGGCCCAGCCGGCGTGATAGAAAAAGTGCGCGGCCGCCATCGGCAGGTCGAAGTCGCGTGACTCGCGGATCGGTTTGCCGCCGTCGAGGGTTTCGGCGACGGCGAATTCGCGGGCTCGGTCCTGGAGGAGTCGGGCGATGCGGAAGAGGAATTTCGAGCGGTCGCGGCCGGGGATTTTGCTCCACGATTTGAAGGCTTTGGCGGCGGCTTGATAAGCCGCATCGACATCGGCGGCCTTGGCTTCGGAAATTTCGGCGAGCTTGGTGCCGTCGCGGGGGGAGATCGAATCAAAGCGCCGGCGTGAATTTGCGGCGACGAAGCGTCCGTTGATGAACAGCTCGTAGTGTGGCTCGATGTGGGCGGGCGCGGATTCGGGTGCGGGGTCGAATTCCCAGAGGTCGCCGAAGAGGAGTTCGCGGGCGGAGTTCGGGCGGGCTGGAGGTTTGCGTGCCATTGAAGCGCTTTGTGGCTTCCATGAAACAGATTCGCGATTCAAGAGGCAAGAGGCAGGTTCAGAAAAGGCTTGGCCCGGCGGGTGGTCTTGGGTTGAGTGTGTTTCACACCAAATCATCACATCATGTTTAAGGAATTCAGGGAATTTGCACTCAAGGGCAACCTCATCGACATGGCCGTGGCCTTTGTCATGGGCGCGGCGTTCACCAAGCTCTCGACCTCGTTCATCGAGGATCTGATCATGCCCTTGGTGGGGCGGATCTCGGGTGGGGTCGACTTCAGCAACAAGTTTGTGGCCCTTTCCTCCGGGGTTACCGCGACGAGCCTTGCCGAGGCTAAAAAACAGGCGGCGGTGCTCGCCTACGGAAATTTTGTCACCATCACCATCAACTTCGTGATCGTCGCGTTTGTCATGTTTTTGGTCGTCAAGGCCATCAACAAGGCTAAGGCGCTGACCGAAAAACAGGCGGCTGCGGCGGTCGAGGTGGCTCCGGTTGAGGTCGGCACCCAGGAAAAGCTGCTCACCGAAATCCGCGATTTACTGAGGCAGCGGCAGTGAGCTGAGGGCGTGGAACCCCGATTTGATCTGCTTTTTTTTGCGGATTACGGGTTTTTCCACTCGTCATATCCGCCCCTTAAAGCTAATTTTCTGCACAGGTAAAAAATTTCCATTCTGGAAAAAGTTGGCACGCCCCGTGCTTATCAACAATCACCAATCCACCCAATTATGAAAAAAATCGAAGCGATCATCAAACCGTTCAAGCTCGAAGAAGTTAAGGAAGCACTCGCTGAGGTGGGTGTGCAAGGCATGACCGTGACCGAAGTCAAGGGCTTCGGTCGCCAGAAAGGCCACACGGAAATTTACCGCGGATCCGAGTACACCGTCGACTTCTTGCCAAAGGTGAAAATCGAAATCGTGGTCGACGACTCGCTGGCAGAAAATGTGGCCTCGGTCATCGTCAAAAGCGCGAACACCGGCAAGATCGGCGACGGCAAAGTCTTTGTTTCATCGGTTGAGCAAGCCATCCGCATCCGCACCGGTGAGACCGGTTCCTCAGCGGTAGCGGTCAACTGATTTGCTGCTTTTACATCGTGTTTTGTGGACCAGTGGCCCGGCAACGGGTCACTGGTTTTTTCTTTTAAGCGAGAGGTCAGCGTTGCGAGCATTGCCAGTCGCTGAAGGCGTGGCCGAGGTAGCTCGTAGCGTCGCTGGGGCTGAGGGATTGCTCGGATTGTGAGTGCGAGTGGATGGCGATTTCGGCGGCACGGCCGCAAAGCCATGCGCCGAGGGCGGCGGATTCGATGGGTGTGAGGCCGACGGCGAGTTGGGCGCCGATGATGCCGGAGAGCAGATCGCCTTGACCACCGGTCGCCATACCGGGGGTGCCGGTGGAGTTGGCAAGGATCGGGTGGCCGTGCTGGGCGATGAGGCTGCGTGAGCCTTTGAGAAGCAGGGTGGCTTTCGAGTTTTTGATGAAGCTTGAGACTGCCGCTTCGCGTGAAATTTTTGCGAGCCCGGGGAAGAGTCGGGCAAATTCTCCGGGGTGGGGTGTGAGCAGGTGGCGCTCGTCGAGGATGTGGGTTTGTGAGTTGGCGGCGATGAGGTTGAGCGCGTCGGCATCGACGACGGTGGGCACGCGGGTTTCGGCGATGAGGCGGATGATTTCAGCCTCGGTGTGTTGATTCGGCTGGCCGATGCCGCAACCGATCACGAGCGAGTCGAAGCGGGTATTGAGCAGCTCGAGCGGTGACGAGTAGGGGCGGATGATGATTTCTGGCGGGCAGCGTGGGGCGATGAGCGGCGCGGCAGCTTTGGGTGTGTGAAGCGTGATGAGTCCAGCGCCGCCACGCAGTGCGCCGATGGCGGCAAGCACGGCCGCACCGGGGTAGTTGGTCGAACCGGCAAGGATCGCGACTCTGCCGGCCATGCCTTTGTGGAAATCGAAAGGTCGGGGTGATTTCCCGAAGTGCAAAGTTTGCGGGCAAATGAGTTCAATGTCGGTAGGGTGAGGGTGCTTGAGGCAATCGACGGGAACAAGCGACAGGGCTCCAGTGTGGCTCGCCGCGTGAGACATCAGCAGGCCGCGCTTTGCGAGTCCGATCATCAGTGTGAGGTCGGCGGTGACTGTGCCGGGTGTGGCAGTGCCGCTATCGGCATCGATGCCCGAGGGGATGTCGACAGCGGCAATGCGGGCACCGGCGTTTTCGCGCAGCCAGCGCATTTCTTTGGCCATGGCGAGCAGCGGTTCGCGCATCGGGCCTTGGGCGCCGATGCCGAGCAGGGCATCGATGAGGATCTGGGGGCGATCGCAGTTTTGCCAATCCGGCATTGCGGACAAATTTTCTGCGATGCCGAGCTCGTTCCATTTTTTGCGGGTGATTGGCGTGCAGGCATCGATCGGGTGAGACAGGCGGCTTGAGATTTTCCATCCGTATGTGTCGCGGAGAATCCTAAGTGCGACCAATGCATCGCCTGCGTTGTGGCCTTTGCCGAGGTAGGTGATGGCATGGCCCGGCTTAGGGAAAAATCTGGCAATCGCGTGCCCCAGATTTGAACCCGCCTCATTGAGGATTTTCTCCTCGGACAAACCTGAATCCATCGCGCGGTACTCGGCCTCGCGCATTTGCTGAACAGTTACTGCCGGCATAGGGCAGATGTTAGCCCGTGCCAGGCGGGCATGCATTTTCAAAAGCGTAAAAAAACCCGTAGCTGCGGATTCATCAACCGGCCCGTTCGTAGCGACGAATGCCATCGGCAATTGCGCGGGCCAAAGCTTCACGGAAGCGTGCCGTCTTCATGCGTTTGCGTTCGGCCTCATTGCTGACGAAGCCACCTTCGACAAGAATGGACGGCATTTTGGTGTTCCGAATCACATAAAAGCGCGCAAACTTTTCGTTGCGATCGATGGATCGGGTGAAGCGGATGAGACTATTTTGAACTTGATTGGCAATTTTTTGGCCTTCGCTGTTGAAGTAAAATGTCTCCAGGCCGCTGACCTCCTGTTTCCAAGTGTAGTTGAAGTGGATGCTTACAAAAATGGCGTCGCGATAGCGGTTGGCGATTTGGCAGCGCTGCGGGAGGGTGAGGAAATAATCGCTGCGGCGTGTCATGACCGTGCGATAACCCATGTTTTTGAGGTGTTTCTCAAGCCGCACGGCGGTGTCGAGTGCGAGATGTTTCTCGTAGACGCGCCCCCATTGCCCACCGTTGTCTTGGCCGCCATGGCCGGCATCAATCACCACCGTTCTGAAATCACCGGCAAACAGGCCGCTGATGCTGCCTGCCAGCAAGACGAGAAGGGTGAGGCGGCGAATCGATTTCATGGTGTGGGACAGATGTTTGATAATTAGGAAATATTAACAAACTGGGGTCATTGTAAAGTCGATAAATGAGATTTCAGCATGAAATCCGGTTTTTTTTGGCTCAATTGAGAGCTTGGGATCAATAGGTCGCGGCCGGTCGATCGCTTGCTTTTCGGGTTTTTTTACGTTCTTCCTGTGCGGCTTTGATGTCGTAGGGGATTGAGTTTCCAACGCGGACGCTGCCATCGCCCGCAGTGATTAAATGAGGATCTCCTGTTGCGGCGCGTTGATGGATTTGTCGGCTGACGACGCGGCCATTGATATCGATCACATAGTGTGCCCACATGCTCGGGTTGGTGAGAAAGATCACATGCAGCATCTGACTTCGATCGATCGTGGCGCTGGGTTTGCGGAGCATGAGGCAATCGCCGAGCAGGAAAGTACGAACCAAAGCACCAGTGCGGCCATCGACAATTTGGGCGTAGATTTGGGATTTTGAATCGTTGCTGAAATTGAGAACGCGGAATTCGCGAGTGTCGCTAGGCTTGCCGGGAATGCCGACTTTTTGTGACCAGTACGGTCTGCCGGGCGATTGGCTGAAAAAGACCCGGTTGGTCGAGGTGCCTTCGGTCGTGCCGCCGGGCGGATGGATGATTGCGGCGACTGAGAAATTCCCTGGCTCGCTGAGTTGGAAGTGCTGGGTGAGATCAATTTCCCGAGCGAGTGTCTGGCCTGCACCAATTTTCATGGGGCCAAAAAATTTGCGGCCTCGTGGGTTCACGCTGTTGCCGTTGCTTTTTTTGATAGAAAAGTCGAGCCATTGGAAGCGTCCATCGCTTTGAAAGACCAACTCGCGTCCGGCGTGATTGGTGACGGTAACGACGGCGAGTACGGGTTCGCCCGCAAGGTATTGTTTTTTTGTGATCCTCAGTGTCGCCGCAAGTTGCGCCTCGGCTTGGCCGAGGCAGAGGAGCATGATGGCGGCAATGATTCTTGGGATTTGATCTGCCATGTCTCCGTCATGGTTAGTCTAGGGTAGCGATCGAGTCAACCGAAGTGGGGAAGCGTTACAAGTTTCTAGAGAGGACAGAAGAAAGAAGATGAAGAGTTTCTTCTTAAGTTGCTGTTCAGGTGAAGAGTTGTTTTTTCTATCATCAGCGTTTGCCTGACCATATCAACTCGAGGTTGTTGGGGGGATTTTCCGCTTGGCGGACGAGGCTGTTGGCGGTGAGGCCGAGCATCGGGGTGAGTTCGCAGCCGAGGTTTTCGAGCGCTTGGGCGGTCCAGACATTGCAGACGCGCGGGATGAAGTAGCGGTGGGCGGACTCGAGTTGCACGCCTTTGCCCCAGCTTGAGGGGCGCACGACGATGGGGCGGCCATTTTCATCGGTGACCGAGCATTTGTTGAGGAAATCGGCAAGGGCCGGGCCTTTGTCCCGTGGGGTGAGTTTGCGCCAGATGCGCTGGTGGGGCATCACTTCTGCGATATGCCAGTTGGACGGGATCAGTTCCATCACCGCCGGGGTTGGTGTGAGGATGACTCGCAGCAGGTTCCAGGTCGAGCCGATGCCTTCGGGCGAGTACGCGTCGGTGTTGCCCCAGCTCATCGTGACGAATTTCGGGTTGCCGAAATTTTCCGGTGGGATGAAGCCGGATTCGATGAGCCAATCGTAGGGGAAGACGAGGCCGGTGTGCCATTTGTCGGCGACCATCCATATCAGCACATGAGGCTCTTTGCTATGCGGTGCGGTGGCGGTGCTCCGGACCGGGATTTTCGCGGTCGGTACTTTTTGTGTGGGCAGGCGCAGACTGCATGATGCGAGCAAGGCCGCGGCGGCAGCCGTGCTTGCAAGCTTCAGGGCCGCGGATGTGCGTGGCATCAGTCCTGGATGAACGAGCAGATGTATTCGCAGATGCCGTCTTTCACGGTAATGGTGAAGCCGCTGTTGCCGGCGACGTCGAATGCGGATCCGGCCTCGATGCTGAGGGTTTTGTCGGTGCCATCGAGCACGACCTCGCAATCGCCGGCGATGATTTCCATGCGCTCGGGAGCGGCGGTGCCGAAATGGAATTTACCCGGGTAGATCAGGCCGAGGGTTTTGCGTGAACCATTGCTGAAGTGAACGGTGTGGGAAACGACGCGGCCATCGAAGTAGACATTGGCTTTGCTGTCGACAGTGACATTGCTGAACGAGATCATGGTATGTTGGGGTGTGGGGTGATCAATCGGTGGGGAGTCCGGCTTTTTTCCATGCGTCGTATCCGCCGGAGAAAATTTTGGCCGGGTGGCCGTAGCCGGAAATGTGCATGGCAACCGTGCGTGCATCGGGGCAGAGGAGACCCGAACAGTAAACGATGATCGGTTTGCCGGTGGCGACGGCGGATTTGAGCCGTTCGTCCATTTTGGCAATGGAGTTTTCGCAGTCGGATTTTGGCAGGCTCTCGGCGCCGGGAATGTGACCGAGGTGGAACAGATAGGCGGGTCTTGCGTCGAAAATCAGCGCGTTGCCTGAACCTTGGTGCGCGAACATTTCCTCGAGCGAGATCGAGGAAACATCGCCGCGGCCGTTCATGCGGACCGGCTTTTTGGTTTTGGGTTCCGGGTTGGTGGATTGGTTGAGGAGGTGGGCCGGCTGATCATCGATGCGTGACTGCAGTTTTGGAGCGCAGGCTGTGTGGGCGAGCGCCATCGCAAGCAATGCTATGATGAGCCGGGCGCCAATCATTTGACGATTCGGATGAGTTCCACATCAAAGACCAATGTGCCGGCGGGTGCGCCTGGTGGCGGGTTTTCGCCGTAGGCGAGCTTGGCTGGAATCCAGAATCGGCGTTTTTCCCCTTCGACCATGAGTTGCACGCCTTCAGTCCAGCCGGGAATGACGCGATTGAGCGGGAAGACGATTGTCTCGCCGCGCATCACCGAGCTATCGAAAAGTTGGCCGTCTGTGGTCCAACCGGAGTAGTGGACTTCGACCTGATCGGTGGCTTTCGGGTGAGTGCTGCCTTTGCCTTTTTCGAGTACGCGCGAGGAGATGCCGGATTCGGTTTTCTCGGCGGACGCGGGGGCTGCGGCCACATCATCGGGCGTGGTGGGAGGTTTCGGTGCGGCTTTGATGCTGAGGAGTTCGACATCGAAAACGAGCAATCCGCCGGGGCGGCCACCGCCGGGGTTTTCGCCGTAGGCGAGGTCGGCTGGAATCCAGAAACGGCGTTTTTCGCCCTCGACCATGAGTTGCACGCCTTCGGTCCAGCCCTTGATCACGCCGTTGAGCGGGAAGCTTGCGGGTTGACCACGCTTCACCGAGCTGTCGAAAAGTTTTCCATCGGTCGTCCAGCCCGAGTAGTGGACGGTCACGGTGTCGGTGGGGCTTGGGTGGGTGCTGCCCTTACCTTTTTCGAGGACTTTCGAGCAGAGGCCGGAGGTAGTTTTGTGGGCGTCGGCTGGGGCGGTTTTCACATCGGATGGAGTTTCGATCATGGTGTTGTCGGCGTGTGCGATGAGGGTGATGGCGAGTGCGGCCGCGCAGCCGCCGGCGGCGGACCGAAGATTTTGTACGAGACGCATGCCTCAAACGACAAACCATCAAAGGTACACTGTCAATCCTGCGGAGTGACTGGTGGAAAAATCACCGGCGGGAAATGATCTCGGTCGGCTCATTGCAGTATGGGCAACGAAATTTGTTGAGAAAAAGGATGTCGAGCGCGACGCGCAGTCGGTAGCTGCCAAGAAAGGTTTTGGCCTTCATACTTTTTGAGCAGGATTGTCCTGAAAGCAGCGGGACTCGGCACAGCGGGCACTTGCAGGTTGGGGCGTAGAGCATACGCACGAGAAACAAGATGCTGGCAACTGCGGTGAGCTTGATGCCGATGATGATCAGCTCGCGGTCCTTGACGAAGAACGAGTGGGCAAAAAATCCGATCAGCGAGACGATGAGCAACCACTTCAAGCAGATCAAGATCGCGACCAGCCGGTAGCGCATGACCATGGACTTGTTAGGGAGCTTGTGCATCTGAGAGACTGGATATATGCGTCAACCTACCATTTCATGATGGAGGCCTCGAGTAAACTGCTTAATGCTTCGATGGGAAATTTTTGTGAAAATCCGCCATGATTACATGGTCATGGTTGCCCTGTGATTCAAAAGAGGGATGGTTGCGAATCCGGTGCAGTAGTGGATTTGCTTGGACCTGCCAGCAGTGCGTCGATGCGCGTGAGCAATTCGATCGATGGCATTTCTCGGCCGTTCAACATTGTGCGAAGTTTGGCGGACCACTCCTCGGTGGTGCCGTCGCCCTGTGCGGCGAGAAGGGTGGCGGTCTGGGTGAGGCGACCGCTGACGGCGAACTGACGCTTCGTCCTGCGAAGCCAGGCTTCGAAGTAGGGGCGGTCGGGTTTGAGGGTGAACACGGGTGTGAGCCTTGTCGGATGCCGGAGCGAGGTCAAGATGAGGATCGGCGTTTTGCGGATTTGCGGGCGCTGGGGTATTTGGCCGTTTGAGGTGGCGGATTGGAATTTTCGCCGCTGGGATCTTTGAGTGCCGCGATCTGGTCACGGAGGTGGGCCGCGCGTTCAAACTCGAGGCGTGCCGATGCGGCGCGCATTTGTTCCTCGAGCTCGGCAATGGTACGATGTTTATCGTAGATTGGTTCCTCTTCTGCAACGAATGATCCACCGGTCATCGGGTCGATGGCTTCGTTTGTCTGCAGGCTTTCCTGAACCGCGCGTTTCACGCTTTGCGGAGTGATGCCGTGGGCTTCGTTGTGAGCCTGCTGGCGGCTGCGGCGGTGGGCTGTGGTGTCGAGCAGGGCTTGGATCGAATCGGTGACCTTGTCGCAGAACAGCACGCATTCGCCGGCAAGGTGGCGTGCGGCGCGGCCGGCGGTTTGGATGAGCGATGTTTCGTTGCGCAGGAAGCCTTCCTTGTCGGCATCGAGGATGCAAACGAGCGAGACTTCCGGTAGATCGAGTCCTTCGCGCAGGAGGTTGATGCCGACCAGCACATCGATCGCGGCGGCGCGGAGTTGGCGGAGGATTTCGACCCGCTCGACCGTGTCGATGTCGGCGTGGATGTAGCGGACCTTGAGTCCGGTGCCAGCGAGGTATTCGCTGAGGTCCTCGGCGGTTTTTTTTGTGAGTGTGGTGATGAGAACTCGTTCGTGTCGTTCGACGCGTTGGCGGCAGAGCTCAATGGTTTCGTCGATTTGCCCCTTGAGTGGGCGAAGAGTGATGATCGGATCGATGAGGCCGGTCGGTCGGATGATTTGTTCGACGACGAGTGGCGTGCCGGCCTTGGTGGGATTGAATGATTCGATCGGCTCATCGTTGCCGCTCGGTTTCACGCGGACTTTTTTCAGTGCGGGCAACGCGCCTTTGTCGGCGGATTTCACCGGAATGTAAGTTTGGTTTTCTGGGCGGGAATTGATGATTTCGAAGGGGCCTGGGGTGGCGGAAACATAGACCCTTTGGCCGGTTGATTGCATGAACTCCTCGAAGCGGAGTGGTCGGTTGTCGAGTGCGCTGGGCAGGCGGAAGCCGTGTTCGACAAGGACGGTTTTGCGGCTTTTGTCGCCCTCGTACATGCCGCCGATCTGCGGAATGGTGGCGTGGCTTTCGTCGATGAGCAGGAGGAAATCGTCGGGAAAGAAATCCAGCAGCGTGTGGGGTTTGGCGCCTGGTTCGCGTCCGGTGAGGTGACGCGAGTAGTTTTCGATGCCTTGGCAGAAGCCCATTTCCGCCATCATTTCCAAGTCATACTCCGTCCGCATGCGGATGCGTTGGGCCTCGAGGAGTTTGCCTTCCTTCTCGAATTGGCTGATCTGTTGTTCGAGTTCGTCGCGGATCGCGCGCGTGGACGATTTCATTTTGTCGCCGGGTGTGACGAATTGTTTGGCGGGAAAAAAGGTATGGGAATCGAGGCGTTCGATCGTGCGGCCGGTGAGCGTGTGGATGCTGGTGAGGCGCTCGACCTCGTCGTCAAAGAACTCGACGCGGATGGCGGTTTCCTCGAGGTGGGCCGGGTGGATCTCGACCACATCACCGCGAACGCGGAACTGGCCGCGGCCGAAGTTGAAATCATCGCGCTCGAAAAGCATGCCGACGATCGAGTCGAGAAACTCCGCGCGGGTGAGTTTCTGACCAGTGCGGATTGGAAGCATCATGTTTTCGTAATCCTCGGGCGAGCCAAGGCCGTAAATGCAGGACACCGAGGCGACCACGATCGTATCGCGACGGGTGATCAGTGAACCCATCGTCGATAGGCGCAGGCGCTCGATCTCGTCGTTGATCGATGAATCCTTTTCGATGTAGGTGTCGCTGCGCGGGATGTAGGCTTCGGGTTGGTAGTAATCGAAGTAGGAAACGAAGTACTCCACCGCGTTATGTGGGAAGAAATTTTTGAACTCCGAGTAAAGTTGAGCGGCGAGCGTTTTGTTGTGGCTCATGATCAGCGCGGGGCGGTTGTGCCGCGCAATCAGGTTGGCCATGGTGAAGGTCTTGCCCGAACCGGTGACGCCGAGAAGCGTCTGGTGTCGGTTTTCTGCCGTGAGGGATTTCGACAACTTTTCAATCGCCTGCGCCTGATCGCCCATCGGCTGATAGTCGCTAGTGAGTTGGAATTCCATGTGGCGGAGTGATAAACG
>CAIVXP010000012.1 GCA_903909905.1 Akkermansiaceae bacterium | reverse complement strand
GGTACTTACGAAGTGGTCGCCACCATCGACGATGCGAATTTCGCCGGCACAAAGAGCGAACTTTTGACCATCGCTCCGACTCCAATCGCTCCAACGAATTTCCTCGCGACGCAAACGACCAATCTCACCGCCGATCTCAGCTGGACCCCCAACACCTCGGGCAACGCAGCCTGCACCGGATTCAAAATTTCACACAAGCCCAGCACCTCCGAAACATGGACGGAAAACACCGTCGCCGCCGATGCCTCGACCTACAGCGTGAGCAGCCTTTTGCCCGGCACCGTGTACAACTTCCGCATCGCCGCACTCAACGGCACCGATAGCTCGAGCGAGGTGACAACGACACTCACCACATGGACGAGCCATGAGGAATGGAGATTCACCAACTTCGGCACGATCGAAAATTCCGGCAATGCCGCCGATAGCGCCAGCCCACGCGGTGATGGCATGCAAAACCTCCTCAAATACGCACTCGGACTCAACGCCAACGCCACCAGCAGCAGCGCATCCTTGAACACCCAAGTGAATGCCGATGGCCGCCTCGCCCTCACCTTCATGCGCGCACGCGGCGAACTGACCTACACGGTGGAAGGCTCCGACGACCTGATCACATGGAGCACGATCGCCGCAAACCCCGGCACCGCAGGTGAAACAGTGACCGTCACCGACACCGCTCCCACCAGCGCCAAAAAACGCTTCATTCGACTCAAAGTAGCGCGCTGAGGGCTCGGAGCGGAACGAAAGGGCTCACCCCGTTTCAATACTCCTCTTCTTCATCACCCGGCACCGGCGGGATCACATCCTCGCGCATCAACAGGCGCTTGATGTCGAGGTCCGGCAGAAGATCCTCTGCCGTGCTTCTCACGATCGCGACATAGGGCACGATCCGATCAAGCTCGGCAATCGCGCAGTGCACCATCGAGCTGATGATGTCCGAATCGTACCTCTCCCTTTCGAAAAGATTGGTGACGCGAAAAACCAGCATGCCGCGATCGAGGTCATATTCGAACCCACCAAGCGTGAGCGGCTTGTTGGCGCGCGCGAGCAATTCAAGCACCGTTGGCAGATGTCCCGCGCCCATCTCCATCGGCACCTCCGACACAATGCTCAAGGCATTGAGCTCGGGAAATGCCTGCGCGATGAGATCCACCCGCGTGTGGTGCGCCTCAAAGCCGGCACGCAACACATCGCGACCCTCGACCAGTTCGCTGTGCCAGCCATTGCGGCCAAAGGTTTCTTCAACCACAAGAATCTGACGCGAGTGCGGACGCATGCGCCTCTTATGCATCGGCACCTCGCACGCGGACAATGATTTTCAGCGATCGATCGACGCTTTGCGCTCAGGGGTTTATTTGCGACGCATGAGTTCTGCGTAAGCAGTCTGATTCCAGGCCTTTCGCCAAAGGCCTTCGATATTACATACGCGGATTTCAGCTTTATTCATCGCTGGCGCAAGGTGTAATGCCCGGTCTTTTTTCCGCCGACTTTTTCCACCACGCCGGCATCCAAGAGGGGGCGAAGCAAATCCATCGCACCCTGCCGGGAAATTTCCATGGCAGCCCAGATTTCCGCAGGGGCCATGCTGCCATGATCCCGGAGGAGCTGCAGCAGCCGTTCCTGTTTGGGACGAAGCACTAATTTACCCGGCGATTTCACTTCCAATGCCTGCACCCGCAGCCAGGCGTTTTCCAAGGTTTGTCGAATACCCTCCGCGCAGTATTCAAGCCACCCGGTGAGATCTTCGCCAGACTTCCGCACGGCATCCAGCGCGGCGTAGTATCCAGGACGATCCTCCCAATAGTATTCATCCACGGAGAAAATGTGATGACTGTCGAAGCCCCGACGATAGAGCTCCCACAATGCCAACGCGCGACCCGTCCGCCCATTGCCATCGGCAAAAGGATGAATATCCTCGAAACGATAGTGCAGAATGGCGGAGCTCAGCACCGGAGAAAGTTTGGCGGACTCGTGGTTCCACCACTCAAGAAGCTCAAACATGAGTCCGGAGACATCCACAGCTGCAGGCGGGAAATGATTGCCTACCCGCACGGCAATCGTGCGATAGCTTCCGGCGGTGCCTTGATCCATCACCTCGCCCGCCAGAATCAGGTGCAGATTGAAGAGGTCCTCGTGGCAGATGCGCTTCTTCTTAGCGTGCTTTTCCACATACCGCAGTCCTGCAAAGTAATTGAGCACTTCACGCCGCGACCGCAAATCAGACGCCGCGATCTCGCGACCTTCCTCCAGCGCCCGAACTTGCTCCAGCGTCAGTGGATTACCCTCAATCGCCGTGGAGGCATGGACATTGCGGGTGCGGGTATCCTTTTGCAGCGCGGGTATCCACGAAACTTCGACAGCCGCGCTTTGGATCTTTTCCCGCAATGCCGCGATCGTCTCCACCAGCGAAAGCAGGGGCGAGGTGATCGTGAATTGGGGAATGTAGGCCATGCAGTAAGTCAAGCATAAGTCAATTTATCAGTCAAGCCCACAAGCGAGAAAATCTCTTTTCCAAGAGGGTGCCCCCCTCCCTCTTCTTTCCCCCAATATCAAATCTCCAATCTCCCAATCTCCCCTTCCACTTTTCCCCTCACCGCTTTCGCGAGCACCTCGCGCAGGCTCGCACGGAACGGCCGCAGCGACACATGCACGCCGGAAGTTTTCGCAGCATCGAAATGAAGTGTCATGTACGTCATGCGTTCGTCGAATTCCACCGCATCGATCTCCTGCCAAAGCACCAAGCGCATGCCCTGCTCCGGTCGCCACAGCGGAAAAATCTCCACGCCCATCGGCGTTAGGATCAAGTAGGCATGACGCGTCATGCGCACGGCCAAGCGCAGCAAAAAAATGGCAGCCACGAGCGGCAAAATCATCCAAGCCGGATGCGGCACATTGGGATTGATGTCGCGATAGAGCGAGGTCAGCCCGAGTGTCACCGCCGTGCCCGCAAGCATCGCAGCGAGCAACCAGAAAATCACTGCCTGACCCGACCTCGTGAAGCGCAGCTCTTTCTCCGGCGACTGCACGCTTGGCTTCATGTGAGTCGCCCTCCCGCGAGTGCCGCAATCGCGCGCTCCGCCAAGGCGAGTTCGTGCTCGAATGCCTGCGCATCATAGGATG
>CAIVXP010000011.1 GCA_903909905.1 Akkermansiaceae bacterium | reverse complement strand
TGGACGGGCAGGCGAATGGTTTTCGACTGATTGGCCAGAGCGCGCTTGATTGATTGTTTGATCCACCATGCGGCGTAGGTCGAGAGCTTGCCGCCCTTTTCCGGATCGAAGCGCTCGACGGCCTTCATCAGGCCGATGTTGCCCTCCGAGATCAGGTCGGTGACCGGCATGCCGTAGTTGGCGTAGTCCTGAGCGATTTTGACGACTAGGCGTAGGTTTGCACGGATCATGTGCGACCTCGCCTCGGGATCACCATTCCGGATGCGCTCCGCCAGCTCCACTTCCTCCTCGGCTGTGAGCAGCGGGGTCTTGGAAATCTCACGGAGATAGAGTTTCAAACTGCCTTCTGATTCGTATGCCATATGCGTGTGGGGGTTACTGGTTAAACGATACAAACGAGAGAAATATTCTTCTAATTACAGATAAATTCATTGAATCTTATTTGTAAATACAAAAACCCAAGGTGAGCGGTGGCATTGCGCACCTGCCATTATGTTTGAGCAATACGTGTGCCCTTCTATTTAAATTCATAATCGATTGATAATAAGTTGTTTGCGGAATAAAATTTTTTCCTGAGCGATGTAGGACCAGACAACCTGTCCGATAATTGAGACAGATTGACGCGGGATTCGTTGAATCTTTCCCGCCACCCCTCTGAATCGCGTGAAACGGACCCTGATACCCTGCATTGCGGACCGAATGAGGTTCGACAAAATCCATTTTCCGTGGGCAGGCTTTCAAGCGTGACTGACGCCTTATACCCCCTGTTACGGCCTTTGATTTTCAAGCTCGATGCAGAGGTGGCGCACCATCTTGGCATGGCGTCACTACGATTTGCAGAACGCAGTGGATTGCTGCGCTTGGCCTTTCCGGACGATGAATGGAGCTCACCGATCGAGGTGATGGGTTTGAAATTTCCCAACCGCATTGGTCTTGCAGCTGGCCTCGACAAGGAAGGCAACACCATCGATGCGCTTGGGCGCTTGGGCTTCGGCTTTGTCGAAATCGGCACCATCACGCCGCGTCCGCAAGCGGGCAATCCGAAGCCGCGCTTGTTTCGCCTCGTCCCGCACGAAGCGATCATCAATCGCATGGGCTTCAACAATCCGGGCATCGATGCCGGTGTTGAAAATGTGCGACGCAGCAAATCGTTTCGCGGCGTCATTGGATTCAACATTGGCAAGAACAAGGACACGCCGAATGAAAATGCGGCGGATGATTATCTCGCATGCCTGCGCAAGGCTTACAGTGTGGCCGACTACATCGCGGTCAATCTTTCATCGCCCAACACGCCGGGCTTGCGCGATTTGCAAGGTGCCGAGGCCAGCGCGCGTTTGTTGGAGACGCTGAAAAAAGAGCAGCAAAAACTCAGTGCCGAGCATGGCAAACATGTGCCGCTGCTTTTCAAGGTCGCGCCCGATCTCGACGAAGCCCACATTCGCGATCTCTCGCGGGTGTTTCTTGATGGCGGGCTCGATGGCCTCATTGCCACCAACACCACGCTCGATCGCGATGCGGTGCGTGGGCATCACTACGCTGAAGAAGCGGGCGGGCTTTCAGGTAGGCCGGTGCAGGCCAAGAGCACCGAGGTGCTGCGCCAATTTTCAAGCCATCTCGGCGCGCGCATTCCGATCATCGGCGTCGGCGGAATTTCATCGCTCGAGGATGCCCGCGAAAAAATTGCGGCCGGCGCCTCGCTCGTGCAGATCTACACCTCGCTGATTTATCAAGGCCCGGCCTTGGTGCGAAAAATTGCGCGCGGCTTGTGACCGATGATGAGCGGCGTGTTTGCCGATCACTTTTGCGCGGAGAGTTTTTTCCAATCGTCGGCGCTGACGCAGCAGGGGTCCGCCGCCACCCAGTGGCCTGGAGTGATTTCGCGCAACGGCAATTCCATGCCGATCGTTTCGTCGTAACGCGGGTGTTTGATGCGATGGCCAAAGGCGCTGCCGCGCGGCGGATCGATCGGTGAGGGGATTTCACCTTCGAGCAGGATGCGTTCGCGCGATGCGTTTGGATCCGTCGATGGGATCGCTGAAAGCAGGGCCTTCGTGTAGGCGTGCCGCGGATCGCGATAAATGCTTTCGGATGGCGCGAGCTCGACGATTTTTCCGAGATACATCACCGCCACGCGGTCGCTCACATGTTTCACCACCGAGAGGTCGTGGGCGATGAAGAGATACGAAAGCCCGAGCTCGCGCTGGAGCTCGACGAGCAGGTTCAAAATTTGCGATTGGATCGAGACATCGAGCGCCGAGACCGGTTCGTCGCAGACGATGAGCTTTGGTTTCAAGGCAAGCGCGCGAGCAATGCCGATCCGCTGGCGTTGACCGCCGGAAAACTCGAACGAATAGCGCTCGGCAGCGGAAGAGGGGAGTCCGACGCGGTCCAGCAATTCGTTGACCATGCGGACCCTGTCCGACCGCGAGCCGATGCGATGAATTAGCAACGGTTCCTCGATGATCGAACGCACGCTCATCCGCGGGTCGAGTGATTCGACAGGATCCTGAAAGATCATTTGGAAATCACGTCGCAATGGACGCAGCGCGCGCTGACTCATTCGGGTGATGTCCGTGCCGTTGAAGCCGATGCTGCCCGAGGTCGGCTTGAGCAAACGGACGACCGCTTTGCCCAATGTCGATTTTCCACAACCCGACTCACCCACAAGACCAAGTGTCTCACCCGGACCAATGTGCAGGGAAACTCCATCGACTGCCTTTACCGCACCGACCTGACGCGGAATGACGCCGCCACGCACCGGAAAGTGCATTTGGAGGTTTGAGACATCGAGTAACATTTTTGAACTCATGGCTGGTAACAACGCTCGCAGTTTTCCACCCAGTGTCCTGGTGTGATTTCGATGAGTGCGGGTCTTTCGCGAAGCTCAGAAGCAGGAATGCCCATCCGTTGGCAGAACCGGCAGCCGTGCGAGTGTTCGCCGAGCGATGCCACCATGCCGGGGATCACGGGCAGCGGCGATTTGGGTTTGGAATCGAGTGTCGGCATCGATCGTAGGAGGCCGCGCGTGTAGGCATGCAGGGGCTTGGCGAAAATTTCCGACACCGGACCTTTTTCCACCACGCGGCCGGCGTACATCACGACCACTTCATCGCAGTTTTCGGCGATCACTCCAAGGTCGTGGGTGATCAGCATCATCGACATGTTCATCTTGGCTCGAAGGCGTGCCATGAGGTCGAGGATCTGTGCCTGCACGGTCACATCGAGCGCGGTGGTGGGTTCGTCGGCGATCACCATCGAGGGTCGGCATGCGAGTGCGAGAGCGATCACCACCCGTTGGCGCATGCCGCCGGAAAGTTGGTGCGGGTATTCCATCATGCGTTTTTCTGGCGCTGGAATGCTGACCAGTTTGAGCATTTCGAGTGCTTGGTCCCATGCGTCGTTTTTGGAAATGTTGCGGTGCAATAAAAACACCTCCGCGACCTGGCGGCCGATGCGGTGCAGCGGGTTCAATGCCGACATCGGCTCCTGAAAGATCACGCC
>CAIVXP010000010.1 GCA_903909905.1 Akkermansiaceae bacterium | reverse complement strand
TCGGGCAACACGGTGCCGTTTTCTTTCGCTTCGAGGGCTTCTGCCGTGTTCATCTGCGGCCTCACGACATCTTTTTCGACAGTGGCATTTCCATTCTTGCGGCCCAAGGCGAGACCCATCGCGCGACGGTAAACACGCGAAATTTCCTTCCATTTTTCCGCTTCAAAGCCCGCGCCCTGATGACTCATGCAGGCTCGCACCAAGCCCTCGCGCGCCTTTTTGCCGTTGCCTTTCGGCCCGCCTCCCACTGCTTCGCCATAGCTGCTCCAGCGATATTCAGCCGGATCGGATACCATTCCGGCACGAACGGGATTGAGATCGATGTAGGCTGCCATCGTTCGCGCGGCGATGCCGCTTTCGACGATCACGCTCTTGTAGCGCTCTTCCCACAAAGTGCCGCTTCGGTTGTGAGTACGGTTGAACCACCGCGTGAAGCGCTGAAGCACGGTTTTCATGAACTCGCTCAGATCGTGCATGCGGTAAGTAAAGCGGGCATGGATTTCGGCGACGAGAGCCGCGTTTCCCACCTTGCGCGCATCGGATAATTCCTTCGCTACCACGGCCACGAAGGCCTCGGTCTGGATCGCGGAGAGTCGTTTCAAAAGCTCCGCATCGGAGATCCCGCCTACCGGCATCGGCGGTACTTCCAGCAAGATGTGGATGTGATTCGACATGAGGCAGTACGACAAAATCCGGCAGCCAGAAAAATTTTCCTGCATGCGCATGAAGGCGCGGAAGCGCTCGCGCTCGGTTTGCTCAAAGACAAATCGCCGATCCACCACACGGCTGATGCAGTGGTAAATCGCCGGCTTTTCTGCCGAATCCTTCCACGGGGCCAACCATCGCTTGCTGCTCATGCACCACCGTTAACCACCGCCAACCTAGATCGCAAGGACAATCTCTATAATTTGTCTGGGAAATTGTAAAAGTAAGGCGGGCAATCGACCTTCTAACGTTGGTGGTCGGCGGTTGGTCTTGTGCTCTGCCCTTGCGTGGTGGGCGGTCTGCGGTTAAAGCCAGCGCCGCTATGGCTGCTATCAATTCCAACTTCCTCAAACTCAAAGCTGGTTATCTGTTTCCCGAAATCGCCCGCCGCGTGAAAGCTTACGGCGAAGCCCACCCGGATCTTGCTGCCCACATTATCCGTTGCGGCATTGGTGATGTCACCGAGCCCTTGCCCGCAGCAGTGGTCAAGGCGATGCACGAGGGCGTGGATGAGATGGCAAGCCGCGAGTCCTTCAAGGGCTACGGGCCGGAGCAAGGCTACGAATTTCTCCGCCAGGCGATAGTCGACAACCAGTTCACGAATCTCGGCATCTCGGCCGATGAAGTTTTCATTTCCGACGGCTCAAAATGCGACACCGGCAACATTCTCGATATCTTCGGCCACGGCAACACCATCGCCATCACCGATCCGGTTTACCCAGTCTATGTCGACACCAATGTCATGGCCGGAAACACCGGCGATGCGGATGAAAAAGGCGCCTACGCCGGCCTGCTTTATCTCGAGTGCAATGCGGCCAACGGCTTCGTCGCCGATGTGCCCAGCCAAAAAGCCGATATCATCTATCTCTGCTTTCCGAACAACCCCACCGGTGCCGTCGCAACCCGCGAACAACTCGAGGCTTGGGTCAAATATGCCAAGCAAAACGATGCGATTATCCTCTTCGATGCCGCCTATGAGGCCTTCATCCAGGATCCCGCGATCCCGCGTTCGATCTTTGAAATCGATGGCGCACGCGACTGCGCGATCGAATTCCGCTCGTTTTCAAAAAATGGTGGCTTCACCGGCGTGCGCTGCGCGTATGTGGTCATCCCGAAAAGCGTCACCGGCAAGACCTCTGATGGCAGCCGCGTGCCACTCCATCAACTCTGGAGCCGTCGCCACAGTACGAAGTTCAATGGCGCCAGCTACCCGGTGCAAAAAGCTGCCGCCGCCGTCTTTTCCGAAGATGGCAAAAAGCAGGTCACCGCGCTCATCGAGCACTACATGGGCAATGCCAAGCTTCTCCGCGAAGCCGCTAGCGCCGCAGGCTTGCCGGTTTTCGGCGGTGTGAATGCGCCCTATGTTTGGGTCGGTTGCCCGAAGGGCCTCAGCTCATGGGACATGTTCGACAAAATGCTCAATGAAGCCCAAGTCGTCATCACCCCCGGCTCCGGCTTCGGCTCTGCTGGCGAAGGTTACTTCCGCATCTCCGCATTCAATTCGCGCGCGAATGTGGAAGAAGTCTGCCGCCGTCTCAAATCGCTGGTTGCGTAGAGCGCAGAGTATCAGATTTTTTCCCAAACATTCCGCCAATTTCAATGCTCGCGTTCGAGCATGTATGAGGCGATTTCTTCGAGGCGCTTGCCATTTTTGCCGAGCGGTTTGATAGCATCCATCGCGGCCTTGGTGAGCTTGGTGGCCTCCTTGCGCGAGGCGTTGAGACCGATGACTGAGGGATAGGTGGTTTTTTCGACAGCTTGGTCCTTACCAGCGGTTTT
>CAIVXP010000009.1 GCA_903909905.1 Akkermansiaceae bacterium | reverse complement strand
CGGATGCCGCGCAATGAATGATGAAATCCGCGACCGGCAAATGATCCACCGCCGCGCGGTCGGCCACATCACAGGCCAGCGAGCCCTCGCCACCAGAAAGCGAAAATGGCATTACATCCCACCCCGCCTCGCGAAACACACGCGCCACCGCCGCACCCAGATACCCGTGACCGATCAGCAGCAATCGCATGCCACTGAAATGGAACCTTTCATGCGGCGACACAAGCCGACACTCAGAAAAATCGTGATGGATTGAATTCACAGCCCTGAGGGATTACACTTCCTTTCTTCTCCCATGAGCCTAGACCCCTACAACCTTCTCGCCGGGCTGATTTTTGGCATAATCGGCTTGGGGGCATTTTCCTACGGCAGAAAACTCGAACTGTGGCAACCGCGCGCGATTGGTGCCGCCCTGATGGCATATCCTTACTTCGTTTCAAACAGCTGGCTTTTGTGGGGCATCGGCACAGGTCTGCTCGTCTTGTTGTGGTTTTATCACCACGAGTGAGCGGCGGATTTTCCCTTGGCACAAAGGGGATTTTCCACCCTATTGTGGGGCCTCCCATGCCAACCGAAGCGATCCTCTCCACCGCCCGACAATTCCTCGGCGTGGACCCAACGGTGCCCATCACGCTCCTCCCCATCAAACGCGGCGCGTCGGGCCGCACGATCGTGCGCGTCAAGGCGCCCAATCACGAAACCTTCATCGGCATCCATTGGACCGAAGAACGCGAAGACAATTCGCAGTTCATCCCTGTCGCCCAATTTCTCAAACAGGCAAAACTCCGCGTGCCCGCCATCATCCACGATCGCTCGCGCCATCGCGTCGCTCTCGTTGAGGACCTCGGCGATACCGACCTGCTCTCCTTCAAGGACCAACCCTTCTCCTCGCGCCTGCCGCTCTACCGCTCGGCTTTCGGGCAAGTCGACCGGCTGTTCTACGCAAAGGCCCCCAAGGATTTCCATCTCATGCCGCCTTTCGACGCGCGGTTGTACCGCTGGGAGCAGGAGTATTTCTTCGAACATCTTGTCGAGGACCATCTCGGCATGGATGCCAATCCGCTGCGCAACAATCCCGTTTTCAGCTCGCTGGCAGAAAGCCTCGGAACCACTGCGCGCCACCTCGTCCATCGCGACTTCCAATCGCAAAACCTTTTGGTGAAAGATGAAAAAATTTGGATGATCGATTTCCAAGGCCTGCGTCGCGGCAGGCAAGAGTACGATCTCGCGTCGTTGATTTTTGACCCCTATCTCGATCACAGCGCCGATGAGCGCGAGGCCCTGCTCGAGCTTTGGGAAGACATCGCCGACGAACGCCCGGAGGCTTCCCTGTTTCATCAGTGCGCCGCCCAACGGCTCATGCAGGCACTGGGCGCCTATGCCAACATCCTGCGCAATCGCGGCGACGAATGGTACCGCCCGCACATCGCCACCGCCGCACGCCTGCTTGGCGAAGCCACGGCCAAGACACCTCTCGAGGCGCCGCTCGCACCCGTACTCGCCGCGATTCCGCAACCGTGAAAATTTTGATCCATCGCCCGCTCTGGGTGTTGATTGCTGCACTTGCCGCCTCGCTCGCGTGCTGGAAACAAGTGCCCGGCACCAAGGCCGATCGCAGCAGCTTCGAATTCATCGCCGCCAGCGTCATCAACCCGCCATGGCTGGTATCCGGCACCGGTAGCCACGATGAACCATGGAGCCTGCAAACATCGGTCGCGAAATCCTCCAAAAAACAAATCGTTTCGCCCGTGATCATCGCCATCGACGATGATCCAGATGGCGTGTTCCAAAATTTCCCGCCATCGCCGATCGATGTCGCGGTGCTCCTCAACAACCTCCACCGCCTCGGCGAAAAAAAGGCCGCCATCGCCGCAGTCTTCGCTTGGGACGAACCCGACACCATCGGCCTCACCGCCCTCGCAAAAACGATCGAACGCTTCGAATCCGTCACGATGGCCGCACCACTCAGCCGCGGCACCACCAGCGAACCGATGCCTTCGGCATTCCTCCGCGCATCGATACCGATGACCGAAGTAATCGGCGACAGCTCGTTGCTTCCAGTCGTGAACCGCATCGCCGTGCGCGGCACTATTCTCGGCCGCGAAAACACGATGGCCGGATTTCAAAGCCTCGACTCGCAAGCGGAAGATGAAACCGCCCCGCTCATCGCGCGGTGGGACGACCGTGTGGTCTTCGCCTTTCCGCTCGTGGTTGCCGCACAACAACTCGGACTGCCCGTGAACGGCATCAAGGTCCACTGCGGCAGCTCGATCGCCCTAAGCCCGCAAGGTCCGATTCTCGCCATCGATGCCTTCGGTCGCCTGATCTCCGATGCCTCAAAGGCAGCAACGCCCGCACCCATCCCCGCCTCCAAACTGATCGATGCCGATGCCGATCTCCTGCAGCGCAATCCACGTGCGCCACTCATCGTGCTCGATGCCCGCAGCGCCGCCGACTCCGCCACAATGCGCTTTTCGAAACAAGTACCACCGATGGTCTCATCGATCGTTTCCGATGCCGGAACGCGTCAGGCATTCACCTG
>CAIVXP010000008.1 GCA_903909905.1 Akkermansiaceae bacterium | reverse complement strand
TGATCAGCTCATTCATGAAAACTATCAGGGCATTCGCCCCGCTCCCGGTTATCCGGCGCAGCCCGACCACACGGAAAAGCCGCTGTTGTTCGACCTGCTCGGCGCGACCGATGCCACCGACGTATCACTCACCGAGAGCTGCGCGATGCACCCGGGTGCTGCGGTCTGCGGGCTTTATTTTTCTCATCCCGAGAGCCACTACTTCGCGATTTCCGAACTGCAAAAGGATCAGCTCGAGGACTATGCAAAACGCAAGGGCATGACCCTTGCCGAAGCGGAGAAATGGCTTGGCCCGTGGCTGGGATACATTCCGTGATTTGCTTCTCGACGCCTGTGAACGCGAGGCTCATTGTGCGCGGGAAACCATGAAAACATTCATCAAAATCTGCGTCGCAGCACTAGCGCTCCAAACTTCGGGTCATGTGTTTGCCGGCGGCGAAGGCTGGCTCACCGACATCGATGCCGCGAAAAAATCCGCGAGCGAATCGAAAAAAGACCTGCTCATCGATTTCACCGGCTCCGACTGGTGCGGCTGGTGCATCAAGCTCAACGACGAGGTCTTCAAGCACGACGCATTCAAGGCGGGCGTCAAAGACAGCTTCGTGCTGGTGGAAATCGACTTCCCGCGCGCCAAAGACAAGTTGCCTGAAGATGCTCGAAAGCGGAACACCGAACTTGGAGAAAAGTACGCCGTGCAAGGTTACCCGACGATTCTGCTCTGCGATGCCGAAGGAAAACCTTATGCGTCGACCGGCTATCAAGAAGGCGGTCCCGAAAAATATGTCGGCCATCTTAATGAGCTTCGCAAAAACAAGATCAAGCGCGACGAGGCGTTCGCCAAGGCCGCCAAAGCAAACGGTGCGGAAAAAGCCAAGGCCTTGGTCACTGCGCTCAATGCGATGAAGCTCGATGAAAAGGTTGTTGCCAATTTCTACGGCGACATCGCCGAGCAGGTTATCGCCGCAGACCCCAAGGACGAAACCGGCTTTGTGAAAAAAGCCGAGTCCGGCAAGCGTCTCGAGGAGTTTCAAAAATCCCTACAGGAGTTCGGCGCCAAACGCGATCATGAGGGCGCGCTCGCCTTGGTCGACAAAACCCTCAAGGAGGGCGGCTTTGATACGGAATCAACTCTGCAGATCATGATGACCCGCTCCGCGATTTTTGCTTCGACCGGTAAATTCGATGAGGCCATCAAAGCCGTCGACGAAGCCAAGGCCTTTGCTCCAGAGAGCCCGATGGCACCGATGATCGATCAATTCCGCAAGCGACTTGAGCAGGGCAAAGAGGAGGCCAAGAAAACTCCCGAGGCGGGCGACAAAAAGCAGGCCGAGTAATTTCAACTGCCCCGCGAACCGAGCCGCATGCGCATCGAGGTCATCAACACCGGCACCGAGCTGTTGCTTGGAAATACCATCAACACCCACGGGGCATGGTTTGGCCGCGAACTTTTCAAGCTCGGCCTGCGCGTCGCGCGTCAGACAACCGTGCCTGATGGCGCGGCGATCCGCGAGGCCATCGTGGAGGCGATCGTGCGGAGCGAGGCCATCATCGTGACCGGTGGCCTCGGGCCGACCAGCGACGACCTCACCCGCGAGATCACCGCCGAGGTGCTTGGGCTTGAGCTGATCACTGACGAGGCCGCGCTGCGCTCGCTTGAAGGATTTTTTGCCCATCGCGGCAAGCCGATGGCGCAGGCCAATCTCAAGCAAGCCTTGGTTCCAGTCGGCGCCGATGTGTTGCCCAACCCGAATGGCACCGCACCCGGCGTGTATGTGCCGCCGCGTCTCAACGGTCAGGCAAATTGCGCGATCTTTCTACTGCCCGGCCCGCCGCGCGAACTTTACCCGATGTTTCACCACGAAGTCGCGCCACGACTCAAAGCGATGGCGGCGATCGATGAAGCTTACGGCAGCTGCGAGTTGAAATTCACCGGCATCGGCGAAAGCGATTTCCACCAAGGCATCGACGCGCAGCTGGCGAGCATTTCCAACCTTGAGTTTGGCTACTGCGCG
>CAIVXP010000007.1 GCA_903909905.1 Akkermansiaceae bacterium | reverse complement strand
GTGCGGCCACGGATCACTGGCACTGAGCTTTCAGGCGTCTCGACGCTGATCACCGGCGCTTACATCGAGCTCGATCCGGGCCCGGCGGATGCGCCGCTGAGCGAAAATTTCAAAGGTCTTGAAACACCACCGGCGACAAACCGCAATGTGCCAGGACTGCGGCTCACGCTCGTTGCCGATCAGGCCGGATCGCTGGCCACCGGCGCGCCAATTTATTTTCGCGGATTCGAAGTCGGCCGCATCGAAGGCCGCAAGTTGAGCAAAGACGGATCGCAGGTCAGCTACGATGCCTTCATCAGCAAAACCTACAGCGGCCTGGTCACGGAAAACACGCGCTTCTGGAATACCAGTGGCATCGACATCAGCGCCGGCGCCGATGGCTTCAAGCTGCGAACGCCATCATTCCAAGCGATGATTTCCGGCGGCGTTTCCTTCGGCGTGACCCAAGGCGAGGAACCCGGCATCGCCGCAGCCGATGGTCGCTCGTTCACGCTCTACAAGGATGAGGAAGCTGCAAAAAAATCCTCCTTCGATCCAACGATGCGCCTGTTGTTGTTGTTTGATCAAACCGTGCGCGGCCTCAGCGAAAGAGCCCCCGTGGAGTACCGCGGCATCACCATTGGTCGCGTGTCGCGAATTTCCTTCGACCTGATGCCCGGCGCGCAAAACATGTCGGTGCCTGTGCTCATCGAGATCGATCCGCGCCTGATGGTTCCAGAAAATCCAAACAAGGACAAAGATGCCGACATGGAGTTCATCCGGCAGGCGGTCGACAAAGGTCTGCGCGGTGCGTTGAAAACCGGCAGCCTCATCACCGGTGCGCTTTTTGTGGATCTCGATTTTTACGACGATGTTGTGCCGCGAAGCATGGGCAAGGTCGGCGAGTTCGACACCGTGCCGACGGTTTCATCCGGCCTCGCGCAGCTTGAGGCAAAACTTTCTGCCGTACTCGACAAGTTCCAGGCATTGGAAATCGACAAGGCGGTGACAGGCATCGGAGCGGCCGCCAAGGAAATCGAAGCCACCGCTGCTGCCACACGCAAGTCGGTCTCGAGTCTCGGCCCCGAGGGCCCGATGCAAGGCGATATGTTGCGAGTGCTCGACGAATTGCGCGCCTCGCTGCGCTCGCTCAAATCGGTCACCAACACGATTGAAGAAAAACCCAATGCGTTGCTCTTCGGTCGCGAGTCATCGAACAATCCGGTGCCCAAGAAAGCCGCCCGCTGAAACATCCACCGCCGCCATGATCACCCGCACCCTTTCCCTGCTGATCGGCATCCTGCTTGCCGGCTGCGCCAGTTCTTCGAAATCATTCTATGTCCTCACCGCCGACGGGTCCGCGCCCTCGGGCAGCGGCATGGGCATCGGTGTTGGTCCCATCGCGCTCGCCGAATACATCGACCGCCCGAACCTCGTGATCGCCGAATCACCCAACCAACTCAGCATCGCCGACGATCACCGTTGGGCCGGCGACCTTGCTTCATCGGTCGCACGCGTCACCGCCGCTAACCTTGGTCGCCGACTCGGCACCGGCAATGTGCGCACCTACCCATGGCGCGATGACAACGGCCTGCGTTATCAAGTGACCATCGACATTCGCCAGCTTCACGGATCAGGCGACGGC
>CAIVXP010000006.1 GCA_903909905.1 Akkermansiaceae bacterium | reverse complement strand
GTAAAAGATTCGATCCATGCGGTCGAGATATTCGGAAACCGGGTCCTTGCGCTGATGCTGGCGTTCCTTGAGCCGCTCCTTGAGTTGCAGGTAGTCATCAAAGGCTCCGCTGGTCTGTCTCGCGCGGGTGATCTCAAACCAATCGAGATAGTCACGCCCGCGATCGGCCCGACCAAGCATCGTCTTGCGCGTCTCGGCAAGCGATGCGAGACGCGCGGCAACGGTCTCAGTTTGGTTTTTTGAAATCGCATGAAGCACCTGCTGGTATTCCTGCAATAATGGCCGGTATGAGGGAAAGCAACGGTAACTGAGATGCACCAAAGCCTCAGCGGCCGGTCGCCCGGCAACAAGTCGCTCACCTTCATTGAGTTCGGCAAGCTCGGGCCAGGCATCGATTTCCTTTTGCTGTACGATGCCCTCTGCATCACGGAAGTTCAGGCGCAGCGCCTCGGCGAGGTTGGCCTCGGTCTGGCGGATGCCGAGCACATCGGTGAGCTGGTTGAGCCCACCCTTGTTGGCAAGTTGCAGCGCCCACCATTTCGCAAGGCTGGTGCCGGAGAGATTGAGTTCGGGAAAATGTTTGCGCAACAGCACCGGCATCTCACCCTCGTAGGCGCCAACTTCATTGAGAAACGAACGAAAACCCTCGCGGCCCTGCGGTTGCTCGAGCAAGGCCATGACCAAGGCCCCCGATGAAACGCGAAATGCCGCGCGCATCGCCGCATCCATTTGGTCAAAGGCCCGCTCGCCCAGCGCAAACAGTTCCTCGATCTTGAACAAGCCACCCTGTTTGAACAGCGCCTCATACAAACGCCGATCACTCAGGTTGAGACTCCACATCGAGGCCTCACGCAAGCCATCCGACAACCACGGCGACACAAAAAACGGATGATCCAGCGCATCGCCCGCGCGATCGCGCAGGACCCGCTCATACAGCAACGCAGCCGTCACCGTGCGTTTGAAGTGCTCCTGCTCAATGCCTCGACTCAAATGCACATCAATCTGCAGTTGCGGCACCCCTTCGAGAATCCACAAACGCATGCTCACCGTGCGCGGCGGCAATGGATCGCCTGCCTTGCCGGTCAAGACGACCTTGACCGGAATTTTCCATGAGTCGTCCTCAATCGTCAGTTTGTGCAACTCGTCCTTCGCCTCATCCGCCAACAGCGCGACCGAAGCCCTCACCAAGCTGTCCCCTCCGCTGATGCGAAATTGTTTGCTGCGGCTGATCACCTCATCCGCCTGAGGTCGCGTACTGGCCGGCGGCTCGACGACCTGCGCCACCGGCGGAGCCTCCTCGGCGCCAAGCTGGCCTGCAAACATTGGCACCATCAAAAGCACCACCAACAGCCTTTCATAAAAGGCGCGGAACGGATCGTGCTTGGTGGCCGCGGGCATGCAGCTCATTGATTAGCACGGGCACAAACGCATGCAAGGACTTCGGGGGAAAAGAAAAAACCACGCCAGCAATCGCAAAAAGCCGCATCAACCAGCGTACGCCGCTTGCGTCGGCCTGGCCGCTTGCTCGAGAATTTCCCGGACTTCCTCGTCCTCAACTTGCGGGAACTGCTCATACCAGTGACCTACCGCACCAAAGACCTCCGGGCGCATCAATGTCACCAGACGATCGACCGTCGATTCAATTTCCCTGCAGGTGTCGGCTGCCGCCACCGGCACCGCAACAACAATGGCGGCAGCCCCCTGCAAGCGCAGCGCCTCAACCGCCGCTCGCATGGTCGAGCCCGTGGCAATGCCGTCATCCACCAACAACACGGTTCGGCCTTTCACCTCGGGCGCTCCCGCATGGCCCCGGTAAGCGAGTTCACGCCGCTTCAGTTCCTTCATTTCGAGTCCCACCTCCTTCTCAAGGGCCTTCTCGGAAATGTGAAGGCTTCGCATCACATCATGATTGAGCACCCGCACGCCACCACTCGCGATTGCACCCATCGCCAACTCTTCCCAACCGGGGACTCCCAACTTTCGCACGACCATCACATCCAGCGGCGCACCAATTTTTTCAGCCACCTCACGCGCCACCGGCAATCCGCCGCGCGGCAATCCGAGCACGATGACATTTTTTTTGCCACGCGCATATGCCACCAACTCTTCGCCGAGCAGACGGCCAGCCTCAACACGGTCCTTGAATGCCGAGCCCCTCATGACCCACTCCTTTCTTCGAAGGCTGCAGAAAAATGTTTTTCAAACCAGCGGGCGCTCATGCTTGCAACCTGCTCGAGCTTTCCAGGCTCTCCGAAGAGATGCGTGGCACCAGGCACAATCCTCAACTCGGTCTCACAGGTCATCTCACCTCTCGCGTCTTCATTGAGACGAAGGACCAATTCGTCAAGGCTGCCCACAATCAACAATGTCGGGCAACGGACCTGCGCCAGCACGCCACCCGCAAGGTCGGGCCGACCACCGCGCGACACCACGGCCGATATGCGATCGCCCATACGCGCCGCCGCCAGCAAAGCCGCCGCTACGCCCGTGCTTGCACCAAAAAAACCGATCTTCATATCTTTCCAACCGCGCTGCGAAAGAAGCCACTGCGTTACGCCTTCGAGACGCAACGCCAACATGTGCACATCGAAACGCAGCGCTCCGGTGATTTCATCCTCAAGCGTCTCTTCCGGCGTCAACAAATCAAACAGCAAGGTACCCATGCCCTTGTCGCGAATCGTTTGCGCCACCAGGCGGTTGCGCGGGCTCCTGCGGCTGCTGCCGCTGCCATGCGCAAAAATCACCACACCCAGCGCATTCTCCGGCACTTCGAGATCACCATCCAACACGACGCCATCCACAGCGATCGCAACCTCCTTACTGAATTTTTCCATCAAGCTGCTCATGACTTTTCCTCCCTTGCGATTCGAATGCCACCCTGTTCACTCCACTCCTCGCCGCCCTCGAAGCGCATCATCGCTTCGTCAAACATCCGATGATCGAGCTCGCGCGTGATCAGATCCTCCTCCTCGGGGTCCGGCGCAGCGCCTATTGCCGCCGATGCGTCACCACGCACACTGCCTGGCACATCGATACCCACACGCCGCTCCTTGCCGCCAAGCCGCTCGCGCCGTTCTTTTGCCTCTCGCGTGTAGCGCGTCCACGGTACCGCCCTCAAACGCTGCGCCGGAATCGCCCGCCCGGTGTCTTCGCAGACGCCGTAGCGTCCGCTCATGATCCGCTCGATCGCCGCATCAATTTCATACAAAGCATCATGCTCATGCATCAACATCCCCAATGCGAGGTTGTGATCAAATTCGTCGCTCGCACTGTCGGCCGGATCCATGCTGTGCGGCTCGATCGGGAGCTTGATCTCGGAAAATTGAGCTATCCCTTCGCGTAACAGCACCTCACGCAACGCCTGAAGCTGACGGTAATGCCAATACCAACGGCCAGGCACATGCAGGGCTGCAGGATCCGATATGATTTTTTTTGATTTTGTTTTCATGTGGAATTTATCCGGTGAGGAAACGCGCGGCATGACAAGCCGATGCCACGCCTAAAAAATCCCGCCTTCTCTCGGGACACAGACCGATACGCGACGCCAGACCGCGACGCCATCCGCCGCGCCATCAATCATCAATGCGCGCAACGCGAGAAAACCCATCGGCAAAATCCCCATTGCCCGTCATCGCGTGATCACGATTGCCGCGTTCATGACGCATCATCACGCACATGACACCGCAAGCACCGCCTACCGCACTACAACAATCCCGCTACGAACAATGATGCGGACCACTCATTCAAATCAATCGCTATCGAACTATCATGAATCGCGGGCCGGAAGCGGACCGATGATCAGAAACGGAAGGCCCCTCCTCCAGTGCCGGCATGAAGGAATGACCGAAAAACAACACGAACAGCCGGCAAACCAAAACATACGATTATGAGCATACTGACCAAATGGAACCCACTGGGAAAATCCGAGCAATTCGACATCTTCCGCCCCTCGCTGCGCTGGGACCCCGTGCGCGAGATGGAAGATCTCATGCGCGGCATGCAACGCGCATTCACAAGCTGGCCGGCCCGCACCGATGAATCCATGACGCTTGCCGAATGGGCGCCATCAGTCGACATCGGCGAAACCGACAAGGAATATGTCGTCAAAGCCGAGCTGCCCGAAGTCCGCAAAGAAGACATTCGCGTCAATGTCGACGAAGGCACCCTTTCGATCAGCGGCGAACGCAAGGCAGAAAAAGAAGACAAAGGCGTGCGCTATCACCGCCTCGAAAGGTCATACGGCCGCTTCGAGAGATCGTTCTCGCTGCCGGATGAGGCCGATGCTTCGAAGATCACCTCCGAGTACAAGGAAGGCATTCTCACTGTGCATTTGCCGAAAAACCCACAAGCAAAGCATGCCACTCATGCGATCCCTGTGAGCTAGAACATTTCCGTGAACTAATACGGAACCGTGCGCCTGTTCCGCCATAATTGGGCGCGCGCGAAACTGAAGGGCGGTCGTTGGAACGGGATCTGGCGACCGCCCTTCACATTTTTTTAGCGATCGCAAACAAGCTCAAGCCCCAGCGTTCATGCGCGCGGCGAGCAGGCTATCGACATGCTTGGCGAGCATGTCGGCCTCGAGGTTCATGCGTTGGCCGACCATGGCCGCATGAAGGTTGGTGTGATCCCATGTGTGCGGCGTGATCCAAAATGTTGCGAGACCCCCCTTCAGAGACGCAATGGTGAGCGAAATGCCATCGATCGCGAGCGAACCTTTATCAATGCACAAACGCGCGATCGCATCGGGCAACTCGACATCGACCACATGGTCCTGCCCGCGCGCCTCGATGCCACAAATTTTTCCGATCGCATCGACATGCCCTTGCACGAAGTGCCCGCCAAAGCGATCGCCCGCCTTCATCGCGCGCTCAAGATTCACCATCATGCCAACTGCCAGCCCGCCGAGCGAGGTGACATCGAGCGTCTGCGCAAGCAGATCGAAAGCAACGTGATCGCCATCGATCACCGCCACCGTGAGGCAGCAGCCATTCACCGCGACCGAATCGCCAAGCACCAACTCGGACGCAAAGGGAATCGCGAGAGCGAGCCGGGACTGACCCTTGCCCGCATCCAGCGACACCACCGTGCCAAGCGCTTCAACAAGTCCGGTAAACATCGATATCAAGGGTTGGGCACGACCTGCTCAATCGCGGGCGGAGCATCGACCGGATGCTCCTTGGCGCTGCCGTTTGGCAGAAACACAAAGCAGAGATACATGATGACCGTAGGAACCAAGGCGCCAAGTAAAAGGCCCAGCGGCGAAACACCACCGCGGAAATATTTGCTCAGGATGCTTTGCCCCGCAGGGTTCGGTGCATTCGCAATGACCGTGAGCCCGCCACCGGTCACCGCTCCAGCCACCACCGCGTGTTTCGCCGCGGTGGAAATCCCCTCGACCTGCGCCGCAAGGTAAGTGATCGCCGCGTTGTCATTGAAGGCGGTGAGGATCGTCGCGCCAAGCATGAGCGCCTGATCATCAAGCGCCTTGATCACTGGCTCGATCCACCACCCTTGGCAGCCACCGTGGACGACAAGCCCCGCAAGAAAGAATCCGACAAGCATCGGGCTGCGCAGCGTGATGGGGTTTTGGTGGTGGCCCGTCGCCATGGTGAAGGCGAGGAAGAACAGAAATCCGCCGATGAAGAGCACCGGGAAATGCGCCGTGTAAACCGTCCACCCAAGAAATGCGAGGTGCACCAGCGTCACCCACGCGGGGATCGGATGATCCCTCTCCGCCCATGGCGCGGCATGAAGCACACCATCCTCAACGCCATCGGCACGGTCCGAGAGTTTGAAGAGGTCCTTGCGGAAAAATGCGAAATAAAGCACCGAGGAAATCACAATGCCGATCAGCGCTTTCCAACCGAAGTGCTCCACCATGAACAGCGTGTCCCATCCCCATTTGCCTGCCACCATCAATACCGGCGGCGCGGCGAAATTCGTCAGGGTGCCACCCACGGAGATGTTCACAAACAGCAAGCCAAGCGTGCCGTATGCGAGCTTCGGCGATGGGCGGAGGTGATAGAATTTTTTACCAAGCAACAAGGCACCGATCGTCATCGCTGCCGGCTCGGTGATGAAGGAGCCCAGCACCGGCGCGATCACCAGCACGCTCATCCACCAAGCAGTGGGAGTGCCGCCGCCGAGCGCCGCAGCCTTGGCCATCATCGCCTCGGCAAATCGCAACACCGGCCGGCTTGCGGCAATGGCCATGATGACCACGACAAAAAGCGGCTCGGTGTAAACCCGGTCTTCCGCCGCATAGAGCACGAAGTCGTTCCACGAATGGAAATAAACCGCAACACCGGCAAGCACGAGCACCCAGATGCCGAAGACCGCCTCGACCTCACCAAGAAAATGCAAAAGGGTCGCCTTGAAGGAAACCTCGGCCACGCCGTCGGGATGCAACTCGTCGCGCACACCGCGCACACGAAGTTGCTCCTCGTGCTGGTGCTCGTAGTGGTGGGCCAAGCGGTTGATCGGACCCGCGGCGAAGGTATGCAAAATCGCCAGGAGGAAAACGATCGTCGCCGCCACATTGAAGGGATCGGCCGCAGCGCGCGTCATGATGGTTTCCATCACGCCACCACTGCTGGGCGCGTAAGTTTCCAGAGGCTTGGGAAACGATGCGTACTGGACCTCACCGCCAGCGAGATTCGGATAGGCCGGCTCATGACCCGCCGCGGCGAAGACGCTGGAAGATATCAGGATCCAAACGAAGCTCAAAAGAGGCAGTGTTCTCATGGCGAATGTCGCGTCATTAAAAGCGATCAATGCCCATCCGCAAGAGGCAAAAGGAAAAGAGATTGGAGATTGGTTAGAAGTCGTACTCCAAGACGCTGATTTTGGAGGGTGATTTGCCCCTCTCAGACCAGCTCAAGTTTCAACAAACCACTGGCCCTGTTTTGCGGGATCACTTCACTATCTCGGGGGACGCAATTCGCAGCTGGTTTTGAACAATCGCAATCATGTAAATATGAGAAATTCGCGTACTGAAAATTAGATTGGAAGGGTGGTAGCGCGTAGGACTTGTGCTGCGTGCCAGCATTCGAAGGCTTTGGGATCTGTCTGCTTGAGCCGGTTCAGGTTACTCCACGAACCGTCAAGATTGGCATCGCGGAGTGAATCGATATCGATTTCGGCGGCAAGAAATGCTGACAGGTTAAAGTCATTCGCCTCCTGTCGCACCCACTCCGCGACAAGAGCGGCACGGGCTGCAGCGAGACGTGATTCGGCAATCTGAAACGGTTGGTTGAAAAGGTGACTGTCGAGTGCCCTGATGCCATCGCCGAAGAAATCGATTTTCTCGTGGTCTTCCTTGGGGCGTAGATCACGCCGACAAACCCAGAAAGCCGCATCTTGGGTGTCGTCGAGGGATTGATTGATCGTGCATTGCCCTCTTCCCCACTTCAATTGCTCAGCATGGACGGCGCGGTAAGTCCGGACGACATCCGCGTGGTTGACTGCCACAGTCGCCAATTCTCCGACATCGTAGAGGTGCTTCACCACCTTCATCGGCCGGGGATCGGCGGGTGCGCCGGTGCTTGCAATGATGGGCTGGTAGGGGTAGCCGATGGTCGATGGCGTGATTTTGCGGGCTGGCCTATTATCGGAGAATTTCTTCATTTTTCTCCGATAATGGGTTTTGTGTCAGCGCCCACCAGCCCCGCCAGATCTAGGCGATGCTTGCGTAAACGGGCCAGCAGGCTGGCGATTTCAACCCTATGGGTGGTCACGAGTTTGCGGGACATCTCCTGGCGCTCGGTTTCATCCATGAGGCGGAGACGGGAGTTTTCCAGCATCAGGTCCACCAACATAGTTTCCACTCGGGGTTCGGTCGCGGGATCAAAAGGACGGCGGATACCCCGGATCACCACACTACGTTCACCGGGGGCGAAATCCTTAGCGGTCTTGGCGGTGGGGTTGACGATCACGCTCCAGCCTTCGTTGCGCAGAAACGCGGCCACATCGTCCTCACCGCCGCTTTCGATATTCACGAACAAGATGAACTTGCCGAGCAGGTGGTGCATCCACGGGTTCACCTGCCGCGTGGACCATACGTAGTGCGGGAGGAAGGGAAAACGCTTCGCCAAGGCCTCACGCAGCGGAGCGGTCGCCTCGGGATCGAGAACAGCAGGCGTTTCCAAGGAACTGTACCACTCCCGCCCGGCATCATGGACGACCTTCTTTTTCATCGCTTCGCTCAGGTATTCGCGGAGGAGCGCCGGCTTGGCCGACAATGGTGTATCTCCCAAGCTCATTCGCACCATCTGAAAGGAAAAATACGGGCATGCTCGCGCAAGTTCTGCCAGAGCGGAGAACAAGCTCATTTTCATGCTGGCGGGCGGCTCTTTCATGATTGGAGAGAAGATTCAATGAGCTCGATCTCGGCGGGGGTCAGGTCAAAGAGCCGATAGACGAGCTGGTTGCTCGGACCTGCGGCAAAAAGTATGCAAAATCGCCAAGAGGAAAACGAGCATGGCTGCCACATTGAAGGGATCGGCCGGCTCATGACCTGTCGCTGCAAAGGCGGTGGCTGATATCAGCATCCAAACGAAGCTCAGCAAGGGTAGGACTCTCATGGCGAATGTCGCGTCATTAAGAGCGATCAATGCCCATCCGCAAGAGGCAAAAGGAAAAGAGATTGGAGATTGGTTAGAAGCGTACTCCAAGACGCTGATTTTGGAGGGTGATTTACCGCTCTCAGACCAGCTGAAGTTACAACAAGCCACTGGCTCTGTTTTGCGGGATCACTTCAGTCCTGAAGTGGCTTTGGATGCAGTTTCCGCCTTCCGGCCCATAAATCTTCACCTCAACCAAAGCACATGCGCGCCGGGGTTCTGGCCATCAGGTGTGACCTTGCCACCATGGCGCTCGGCATACTTCTGTAGGGCGTGTAGGACATGGGGTCTGATCCTTGAGGCACCGCCTGTGCTGCCGTAGCCGTGGATGACCTTGAGCGAGCCATGGCCATGCCAAAGACATTCGCTCACCGCGGCCTCCAATTTTCGCAGGGCTGTTTCAACCGTCTCTCCCGAGTGGGCGAGATCCACCTGTAAAGGTCGACGCGCCTTGGCGCGGATCAGATCCTCATCACACTTCGGACAGGTGCGCGGGAGGTTCCGACCATCGACTGGAAATCCGCAGTTAGGGCAGTTCATGGGAATGAGCTAAAAATATGAACGATTAGGGAAAAATCAGCTTTTTTATCAGGACGTACGCCCATCATCCCTCATCTGCCATGTCCGCTCAGCGGATCAAGGTCGTTTTTCTTCCTGTCTCAATTCACCATGGTAGGGAGCTGCGGCCTCGCGGCGCCGATTCCTTTAGATATGATTCACCGCTAAGGCGGCCTTCCTCCGGAAGGAGACAGAAGACTTCAAGACACAAGACACAAGACGAAGAAGCCGCTTCCTAAGGAGGCACGACACTCTTGTCGTGCTCTTCTCAGAAATTTTAACCGCGAATGGTCGCGAACGAACGCGGAAATGAAGAGTGATTGGATATGTGAGATTGGTGATTGGGGGAGGGGAAAGAAGCCGCTTCTTCCTCGTAGCTGGAGCATCTTGCTCCAGGCCGTCCTTGGATCGTCCCGCTCCAAGTTCTGAGTAGCCAATAACCCCCACTTATTTATTTCGGCATTTGACTTCACCTCGTCCCGTCCATGCCGCTACAGAATCGACCGTGCATCGATGTCGCAGCTAGGCGATCCAATTTTCCAGCTTGAAAAATCCCATAAATGCATTCAGGTTTGCAGCGTATTGAGTACAGATGGCAGCGAAAACCGAAAACCACCGGAAGATGGCGCAAAGGATGAGTGCGGCAAGGTCGCAGGCTTCCTTCCCAGTCATGTCGCGTGCCGAATTTTTGGCCCAGACTCCCCAGGAATTTCGAATCTCCAAGGAGAGCGCAGCGAGATCCTCAAAGCCCAAAGGCAAATAGTCGCTGAAAGCTGCTTTCTTCCATCAATCTCTCACCCAAGTCGCTACGATGCCAAGGGGACCGAGCACATGGTTCGCTTTCGGGGGAACATCGTTGAAAAACATCAGCATTCTGACGGTTGGGTTCCTTTCCTTGATACAAGTGGTTTGTTTAACATCCAACCAGCCCTGCCCACCGAATACCTCAGGCGCTTGGAGTTTCAAAACGAGCTATTCGGCGATCGAATTGAAATCGTAGGCCTCACAAAGGCAAATCGGTTCGTCACTACTCAGCCCACATTGC
>CAIVXP010000005.1 GCA_903909905.1 Akkermansiaceae bacterium | reverse complement strand
CTCCCGCTCCTCTTGGGTGAGTACGATGGGTGGGCCGACGGTGACCGTGATGCGTGAGAATCGGATGCGGCCCGAGCCGCGCGGCAGGGCTTCGCGGGCGCCGCGGATGCGGACGGGTTGGATCGGTACGCCGGACTTCGCAGCGATGAGGCCGATGCCGGGGGCTGCGTCGCCGAGCGAGCCATCAATGCTGCGCGAGCCTTCGGGAAAGACCAGCACGCGGTGGCCTTCCTTGAGTTTGCGGATGATGGTTTTGAGGCTCGCCATATCGGGCCGGTCTTGGTCGACGGGGATCGCGTTCCAGCGCGCGTAGAGCCATTTGCCAAAACCGCGGAACAGCGTCTTGCGGGCGAGATAGGTCATCTCGGTTTTGTATAAATTGCCGATGAGCGGCGGGTCGAGATAGCTTTGGTGATTCGAGGCGACCAACACCGGGCCTTCGGTGATGAGGTTTTCCTCACCGATGACGCGCATGCCGAAGAGCGTGCGAAATGATGAGCCGAAGGACATCCAGCCGAGCCAGTAGAGCCAGTTCATGGGGGAAATTTTACCAGTGATCGGATGAGTGAAAATGCCTTTGTCGCGGCTCACACCTTGAGCCCTTGATGCCTGAGGATTTCGATGGAGGCATCCACCGCACCATCGATCGTGAGGTCCGATGTGTCGAGGCGGGTGGCGCCGTGAGCGACGACGAGCGGGGCGGTCTGGCGCGAGCTGTCGGCGGCATCGCGGCTGGCGATCGAGTCGACTTCACCGGCGGCCTTGCGGCGTGCGGCGCGTATTTCTTCCGCGGCATCGATGTAGATTTTGTAAGGCGTGTCGGGAAAAACGACCGAGCCAATGTCGCGGCCTTCCATCACCACATTCGAGTGTTGGGTGAATCCGCGCTGGAGGCCGATGAGTGCCGCGCGCACTTCGGGGATGGCTGAGATTGCCGAGACATTTGCGTTCACCTTTTCACAGCGAAGCTCATCGCCAGGGTCGACGCCATCGATGGTGATGGTCGAGCTGATGCCATCGTGGCCGCAGTCGATGTGGATGCGATGCAGCAGGTTCGCCACCGCCGCGCTGTCGTGCGGATCGATGTGTTCGCCGAGCGCCTTCCATGTCACGGCGCGGTACATCGCGCCCGAGTTCACCATCACGAGCCCAAGTCGTTGTGCGAGCAAGCGTGCGACAGTGCTTTTGCCGGAGGCGGCGGGACCGTCGATGGCGATGGCGAAATGATTGGAGTCGGATGCGTTCACGAAGGGCGTGTGGTTGGCAGCATGAAATCGGAGGGCATGGTTTTTTCCCGGCGAATGGCATCGAGATGATGCGCGAATCCCGGGTAGGATGTGTTCACGCATTCGATGTTGCGGATGACCGTTTCGCCCGAGGCAAATAGCCCGGCGATGGCAAAGGCCATGGCGATGCGGTGATCGCCGAAGCTGTCGATCTCCGCGGCGTGCAGTGGCGAGCCGCCGGTGATCTCCATGCCATCCTCGTACTCGGTGACATTTCCACCCATCGCGCGGAGGTTGTTGACGACGGTCGTGATGCGATCGGTTTCCTTCACGCGAAGTTCGGCGGCATTGCGGATGACCGTGGTGCCATCGGCCAGCGCGGCGGCGACGGCAAGCACCGGGATCTCGTCGATGAGGTTGGGAATTTCGCTTTCGAAAATCGTCGTGCCCTTGAGCTTTGAGCCGTGGACTTCGATGTCGCCGATCGGTTCGCCAGTCGCTTGGTGCGGCGTCTCGATGATGCGGGCGCCCATGCGATTGAGCGCGGTGATGATGGCGGTGCGTGTCGGGTTGAGTCCGACATTGCGCAGGGTGAGTCGGGCGCCGGGCAATGCGGCGGCGGCGACCAACCAGAATGCCGCGCTGGAAATGTCGCCGGGCACGGTGAAGTCGCAGGCCTGTGGGACTTGGCCGCCGATGATCGAGATGGAGTTGCCGGTTTGGACTGTGTTGACGCGGAACGAGGCGAGCATGCGCTCGGTGTGGTCGCGTGTGATGGCGGGCTGGATGACCGTGGTGGTGCCTTTGGCAAACATGCCGGCGAGAAGCACCGCGCTTTTCACCTGCGCGCTGGCGACCGGCATTTCATATGTGATCGGGCTAAGCGTCGCCGGATGAATCCGCAGCGGCGCGCAACCGGGTTTTTCGCCGAGCGTTTCGATGTCGGCACCCATCTGCGCGAGAGGGATGGTGATGCGACCCATCGGGCGCGAGGAAAGCGAGGCGTCGCCAAACAATTCCGAAGTGAAAGTTTGTCCCGTGAGCAAACCGGCGAGCAGTCGCATGCCGGTGCCGGAGTTGCCGCAGTCGATCGGTTTCGCAGGGGCCTTGAGCTGCATCGATTGACCATGGATGCGCAAGTGTGTCGGCCCATAGCCGGCGAGCTCTTCGATCACCTCGTACTCGGCGCCGAGCGCCTTCATCGCGTTGAGCGTGTTGAGGCAATCTTCGCTAGGAAGGAAATTGTGGATGGTGCAAGTGCCGTTGGAAAGGCCGCCAAGGATCGCGGCGCGGTGTGACATGCTCTTGTCGCCTGGCACGCTGAACTCCGCGTGGATTTTTGAAATGGATGTGACTCGGAACTCGGACATGGATCGGGTGGCAGGCTATCTAACAGATTTGCGCGGCGTGCAACAACGGCGTGATGTCAGCCGGCTTGGAGTGGAAATTTTTTCTGCGCGTGCATCGATTGCAGCGTATCGCGCGGTTGTTTGGCCTCGGCGAGCCATTGAAGGGTAGCTTGCTGGTCGCCGTTTTCCAGCAGGCTAAGGATCGTGTTGAGATCGGCGATGGTTTCGCGCAGCGGTGCAAGTAATGCGGCGCGGTTTTCGGTGACGATCTCGGCCCACATGTCGGGATTGCCGGAGGCGACGCGGGTGGTATCGCGCAGCCCGCCACCGCCGAAGCGGCCATCGGTGGGATTTTTGAGGCAAACGCGCGCGGCGCTTGCAGCGATGAGATGGGGCAAATGGCTGATGCGTGCGACGAGGGCATCGTGTGCGGCCGGGCTCATCCATGCAGTGTGGCAACCAACTGACTGCCAGAATGCTTCGAGCGCCATACCGCGAGGACCGGCTGTTTCGCCCTCGTGCGTGAGCAGGCAGGCCGCACCTTCAAAAAGCGTGGCGCTGGTGGCCGATAGTCCGTTGCGTTCGGATCCCGCCATTGGGTGACTGCCGATGAAATCGATGCCCTTCGCCGCAAGCAGTGGCGCGAGTTCGCGATGCGGGGCTTGCTTCACGCTGCCGACATCGGTGACGAGGCAGGTGGCGGGCAAGCCGGCCTCGATCGCCGCTGCGACCAGTGCAGGCATCGCGCCGACCGGCACGCACAGCACCGCGAGATCAGCACCTTCGATAGCGAACTTGAGATCATCGGTCGCGCCATCAATGCCGAGCGCGCGCGCATCGGCCGCCGTTTGCGCTTTGCGCGCCCAAAGCCTCACGCGCGGGGCCTGCGCTTGCGCGGCGAGTGCCAACGCGAGGGATCCGCCGAGAAGCCCGCTGCCTAAGATGCTGATGTTCGGAAAGTCGGCGTTCATTCGAAAAAAAACCGGGTCCTGTGTGTTGGACCCGGTTGGTTGAAGGTGAAAAATCGACCGGGGGAGCGAGGCGATCAGGGAACGCGGAAATACTTTTTCTCCGCTGCGGGATAGGTCGGGTCTTGCACGAGTGTGCCGCTTGGGATGTCGCGCACATCGACCACCTTGTTGTTGTAAGGGCTGAAGACGAAGCCTTCCTTGCCCGGAACTTTGCTGGCGTAGGAGTATTCGGGTTTCTTCGCTGCAGTCGCGGGCTTGTCAGCGGGGCTGGTGGTTGAAGAAGTTGAGGGTTTGTCGGTTGGCTTGATCGAGCTCTCGGCTGAGTCAGCGCTTGTGGTACTGGCACCGTCTGCCGATGTGGTTTCGGTGGCGGCTTCCTTCTTTTGCATTTCCTTGAGCTTTTGCTCTTCGGCTTTCTTCTCCGTCTCAGTCTTGGTCGGAGCAGCTGGCGCGGTGGCATTGGGCGAAGACTTTTTGGTTTTCTTGCGGTTGGCTCCCTCGTCATAGGGATAGCAGGACGCGAGCAGGGCGCAGAGCGCGACGCTGATGACCGAAGCGATTCGTGTGTTCATGGCGGTTCGATGGGTGGAATAGGCTACGCCGGATCCGGCAAATTTCGTGCGGTCGACTGGTGGCCATGATGCTACGGATCGGCGTGGCGTCAAGCAAGGTCCTTGCAGTGAAACGGGGAAACTGGCGAAAATTTCCCAATGCTCCGGCTTGCGCTTGGGCCCGGAAAGCGGTTCAAAGCGCGGTAGCCATGCCAGATGCCACGATTCAAACACGCGGAAAAGTGCTCGAGACGCGGGGTGCGGTGCTTTACCGGGTCGAGCTGCCGAATGGCAAAGTGATCCTGGCGCACCTGTCCAAGGACCTCGCCGATGCGGCCGCGACATTTGCGGTTGGCGACGAGTTGTTGCTCGAACTCACGCCGTTTGACTTCGATCAGGCAAGGATCCTGGCGGGCTGCGGCGCTTGAGCGGATCATTCAAAATCAAACGAGCGCGGCCGTTTCGGCTGGAGCTTGAAGCGCCCGCCTCGGGCTTCGCGGAGGGGATCGAAGACCGAGTCCATGCCAACCTCCTTGATTTCGTACACATGCGCCATCAGTTCGCCGAGGCGACCTTTGGGGAATCCCCGTTCCTTGAACCATGCGAGGTATTCAACGGGTAGATCCATGAGCGGCACGCCGAATGGCGGGTGTGCCTTGATGCCGAATTTTCCAAAGGGCATGTGAGCGCGAGAGATTTCGGCGAGGAGGTTGCGGAAATCGTCGCGGTCAATTTCAGTGATATCCCACATGTGCGATTGTCATGATGAGGGCCGGCGGAGGGGTGAAGCGCGCCGTCGGTCCTTCGCCGCTCAATGCCTGAAGTGG
>CAIVXP010000004.1 GCA_903909905.1 Akkermansiaceae bacterium | reverse complement strand
CGCGGAATCTACTGCGGCGCGGTCGGCTGGCTCGGCTTCAATGGCGAAAGCTCATTCAACATCGCCATCCGCACGCTAGTGCGAAACAAGGAACGCCTGAGCTATCATGTCGGTGCCGGCATCGTCGCGGATTCGGACCCGGAAAAGGAATACGAAGAAACCCTTCACAAAGCCGCCGGCATCCGCGCGGGCTTGGATCGCTGCAAGCTCAATACCCGCGTGGGTGGCGCATGAAGTGGCCTTTGCCTTGGCGGGTCTCGGGTTTCCAGAGCGGGCCTTCGGATGAGCCGCGGCCGCCGGTGTCGAGACGCAATCCGGCAACAGTCATGAAGACATGGCCGTTGCGGATGTAGAGGGTGATCCAGCGGCCTTCGCCTTTTTTGCCATATTTGAAAAATGCTTTCGAGTGCAGCGAGCCTTCCATCAGCCCGGCCTCGCGCAGCACATAGGAGACCGTGCCGGAGCAATCGTAGCCGCTGTCGTCATGGCGGGCATGACCGCCGCCCCATTTGTAGGGTTTGCCCTGCAGGCTGTTGCCGGCGGCGATCGCCTTCTTCACTGCTCGCGGTGCATTGCGCGGCGCATAGGCGATGCCGTCTTTCAACATCGCGGTGCGGCCATGCTCAAAGCGATAGCTCACCGGCTTGCGCGCCTTGACCTGACTCGAACACGACGCCAGTGCCGCGATGAGAAATGTGGCGATAAAAATCCCGTGCAGCAGGCGTTTCATTGACTGCGAGCATAGGCAAATTCGACGCGGGGTGTAAATTCAAAGAGGCGATGAGATGCTGGAGATTGGTTCGCAATGGCAAGCATGCTTGCCAAAAAGAGTTTGCAGAGTCGGCGCGGCGAGGCCGCCACGCCCTACCATTGTGAATGATAATGACGGGACCGCCCCGTTGCTTCACGCATTTCCGGCGAGAAATTCCACCGCTTGCGTCAGTGCGCGGGCGCGGTGGCTAAGGGTGTTTTTCACCTCATCGCCGAGCTCGGCGAATGTAGCCGCTTGGCCCTCGGGCACAAACAAAGGATCATAGCCAAAGCCCTTGGCACCGCGCGCGTCGGCGATGATCGTGCCTTCGACCGTGCCGCTGAAGTGGGCGACTTCTTTGCCGCCCTGCGCGAGCACCATCGTGCAGCGAAAACGCGCGCGGCGATCGGCCTTGCCTGCCATTTCGCGCAGCAGGCGAGCGTTGTTCAACGCATGATTGCCTTCCTCGCCGCCAAAGCTCGATGACCACACGCCCGGCGCACCGCCCAGTGCGTCGACTTCGAGGCCCGAGTCGTCCGAGAGCACCCAGCCTTCAATCACGCGGCTGATCCCTTCGGCTTTGAGCCGCGCGTTTTCGAGAAATGTCGTGCCGGTTTCCTCGATTTCCGGGCATTCGGGAAACGAGGTGACATCGAGCACCTCGAAGCGGTCGCCGATCATCGCGCGGATCTCGGCGGTTTTGTGGGCGTTGCGGGTGGCGATGATGAGGCGCGGCGCGGGATCCATGGGCGGCATTGAACGACATTCTTTGTTCGACGCGAATCATTAAGACAATTTTCCGCTGAGGCGGCGTTGATCATACATGAAAGCAGTAACCTGGCTTGCCTCATTCACCGTCGGCGTCGCATCACTCGCCGCTCCCGCCTTTGCCAACACGCTCGAAGGCTGGTCGACCGACCTCGACAAGGCGCTTGCGGACGCCAAGGCCGGCAAGAAGAGCGTGCTGGTCGAGTTCACCGGATCCGACTGGTGCCCGCCCTGCATCGCGATGCGCAAAAATGTCTTTTCAAAGAAAGAATTCGTCCAAGCGGCGTCGAAAAATTTCATCCTCGTCGAGCTCGACTTCCCGAAGGCCGACAAGGCGCTTGCCGAAAAGAACAAACCGCTCGCGGAGAAGTACAAGATCGAGGGATTTCCGACGGTGATCCTGCTGAATTCCGAGGGCAAGGAGTTCAATCGCTTCTTTGCTTCGGAGTTCCCGAAGACTGAGGATTTTCTCAAGCACCTCGATGAGTCGCTTGAGAAAAAGGACATGGATTGAGCGATGAGCTCAGGGCTCTTGGTTCTCGACTCCGAGGATGCGGTCGAGCTCGGCCACGCGTTCCCAGGGGCAGCGTTTGCGCTGGTATTTTTTCCAGACGATGTCGCGCAGCTCGGCCCAGACCTCCATGGGCGGGTTGTCGAGCCTGTCCCATGTGGGATTGCGCTTCTGCTGCGTGGTCAGAATCGTCCAGCGGCCGCTCATGTAATTGCCGCGGTAGTAGCGCTTGCCGTCCTCGGCATTGAGTTTCCACTCGTGACTCTCCATGCCGCGACCATGCGATGAAGCCCGCGCGCGGCACAAGTGGCGAATGCGCTGCAAGCTGCCAAAATCGCAGGAAAAAACCCGAATCGGGAAAAATTTGCCGGAAATTCATTCCTCGGAAAATCAATCGACTTGTCACAAAGCGGCTGCGGGTGGATGGATGTGTTGCAAGCGAGGATGTCGACCGAACGCAAACAAATGATCCGCCTGACCTGGAAACGATTTTCCGGGGCACTTCGGCAGCTTGCGCAATCGGAAGAGGGTTCGCGCGCGATTGTTTTTGCACTGACGCTCTTGGCGATGATGATCGGCATGAACGGTCTCAATGTGCTCAACAGCTATGTCGGGCGCGATTTCATGTCGGCGATCGAAAGCCGTAACGTTGGGGCCTTTCGCATGCAGGCGCTGCTCTACGCGTTGGTGTTTGTCGCATCGACGGTGGTGACGGCGCTGTTTCGTTTTACCGAAGAACGCCTCGGCATCTTGTGGCGGCGCCAACTGACCTGGCGGCTCACTGAGACCTACATGAGCGAGCGCGCCTACCACCGGCTCGACTCGGCCACCGGCGTGGCCAACCCCGACCAGCGCATCACCGAAGATGTGAAGGCATTCACGACTACCACGCTTTCGTTCATGCTGCTCATCATCAACGGCACGCTCACGGCGATCTCGTTCTCCGGAGTGCTGTGGAGCATCAGCCCGCAACTTTTTGCCGTTGCCGTGGGCTACGCATTCTGTGGATCCATGCTCACTGTCTGGCTCGGCAAGCCACTCATCCGGCTCAATTACAACCAGTTCGACATGGAGGCCAACTTCCGCGCCGAGCTGATCCATGTGCGTGAAAACTCCGAATCGATCGCACTCGCCCACCGCGAAGGGCGCTTTAGCGCGCGCCTGAAATCACGGCTCGACGACCTGACGATGAATTTCCGCAAACTCATCCGCGTCAACCGCAACCTCGGCTTCTTCACCAGCGGCTACAACTACTTCATCCAGATCATCCCCGCGCTGATCATCGCGCCGATGTTCATGATCGGAAAAGTCGAGTTCGGTGTCATCACGCAATCGACGATGGCCTTTGCCACGCTGCTTGGAGCTTTCTCGCTGATCGTGACACAGTTCCAATCGATCTCCGCCTTCACAGCCGTCACCGCTCGCCTTCACCTGCTCAACGACGCGATCGAGAACGCGCACGAAAACAAACCATGCTCGATCCAAATTGACGAAGAACCCAATCGCGTGGCCTATCAGGACCTGACGCTGTGGAATTCCGACAAGACTCATGCCTTGGTCCGCAACCTCAACCTTGAGATCAAGCGCGGCGAATGCTGGCTCATTTCCTGCATCGACGATGCGCCCAAGCTCGCGCTGTTTCGCGCGACGGCGGGCGTGTGGGAATGCGGCGGTGGCCGCGTGGTGAGGCCGGATCTCGACAACATTTTGTTTTTGCCCGAACGGCCTTACCTGCCGCCCGGAACCTTGCGCGACCTCTTGCTGCGCACTGGCATGGAAAAGGTCACCAAGGATGCGGAGATCAACAAGGTGCTCGGGGAGCTGGGGCTCGATGAAACCATTCGCCGTGTGGGTGGACTCGATGCCGCTCGCGACTGGGACGACGCCTTCTCGATCGGCGAACAACACCTGCTATCGGTCGCCCGCATCTTTTTGGCAAAGCCCGCATTCGTTTATCTCGATCGACCGGGAAGCTCACTGCCGAAGTCGCGAATCTCAATGATCCTCAACAAGCTCGTGGACCAAGGCATCGGCGTGGTGATCCTTGCCAAAAACGGTGATCTTGGAATCGACTACGACGCTTGCCTGGAAATTCGTGAAGAGGGGAAGTGGGAGATTCTGCCCGGCTCCAGTGCAAGAGCCATGGCCAACCACAGCGCGCTGCGCGATCTGAGCTGCTGAAGCACGAAATTGCGCGTGATGCGCAATTTCAAAAAACAAAGAAGCCAATGGCAATCAATGCCAATGGCTTCTTTGGAGGTAATGCGAAATGCAGTATCAAGCGCGACGGCGGCGCATGGCGCCGAGCACCGCAGCGATGCCCACGAGCAATGCGCTGTGCGGCTCGGGCACCACGCTGAACACGGCAATCGAGCCGTTGCTGCCAGTTCCTTCATAGCCAACTACGAGCAAGTTTTGCCCGGTCGGGTTGCTCGCCGCATCAAGGAAAGCAATCGACTCGGGCGAAATGAACGCGCCCCCGCTGTCGGCCGTGCTGGTTGCGGTGTTGAAGTAATTGGTGATGCTCACATTGCCGAAGTCGGTGATGTCGAACTGGAAGATGCCGTTTTGGCGCTCCGCTCCGACGAAGACATAGTCCCGACCATCGATAGAGCCGAAAGCCAGCGCCTCGGGCTCAGGGCCTTTTTCATCCGAGCGCTCGTCGTATTTGGTGGTCAATCCGTCGTTCATGTTGAATGTCGTCGGGTCATTGCTAGCGACGTACTGCTCGATCATGCTCGCGCTGTCGAAGACGCGCGCTTGGGTCGAGGCATTCCAGATTGTAAAGCTGCGCGTGCCCATCATGGTGGGATCTTCAATGCCCGCATCGCCATCGAGGTTGCCCATGTCCTTGAGGATGTGGAGGCGGCCGATGCCGGTGTTGCCGACATTGCCTGCATAGTACAGATCACCACTGCCGCCATCGGTCGTGTCGACCAGACCCGCAGTAGCGCCGCGCGCGATGTCATTATCATCCGGACGTGCGTCGCCTTCGTTGACGGTCACAAGGAATGTGCTGCCGCCTCGCGAAAATTGGGTGATTGTGTCGGGCATGGGCAGACCTTTGACTACATCGTTGATGCTGATCGATTTGGCGTCACTTGCACCGTCTTTATCAGAGGCGTCGATGGTTTGCGTGATGGTTCCGAGGCTGCTGATTTTCTCAAACTTTCCAGTGGCGAAATCAAAGGTCGCGATCGCGTTGTTTTCCTGAAGCGTGATGAATGCCTTGGTGTTCGATGCGGTGGTGTATTCCGGCTCGATGTTGGCCATGAGCGCGGTGGTGTCCGCATTGTTAGAGCTCAAGGTGTTGTCGCGGATTCCCGTGAGGCTCACGCCACTCGCAAGATTGGAGGCGGAGAAGTCGTAGGTCGCAACATTTGCGCTGGTGAGGTTGGAAACATCATTCGCCGAGCTGATGCCTGAGAGGTTGACCACACTGATCGATCCCGGACGGGCATATGCCTCAGGGGTGCTTTTCGAGGTAGATCCATACTCACCCTCGTTGGTGATGATAAGTTTCGATCCGTCGGGAGTGATGGTCACCGAGTCCGGGTGATATCCGACATCGAGTGTTTTGAGGATGGAGCCAGTCGAGCTGTCGAAGATCGCAATGCGGCCAAAATCCGTGGATGTTTTTCCTGTAGGTATGATCGAGGCAACACCGAAGCCGCGGCTATCGGCGAGCACGCTGGAAATGGAGTTGATGTTTGCGGCTCCGCCGAAGGTGGTTGCCAGATCGATGGAGATGCCAGAGGTGAGCGCCCCATTGCTGCCCAGCGAGTAGGCTTGGATACCATGGCTGCCGTTGCCGGAATTGGTGGTGAGGATTTGACCGTTGGAGTACGACACGATTTCTCCTCCGTATGGTAGGCTTGTACCGCTGAGGAATTGGATTTGAGCCGATGCCACAACGGGCAAGACGAAGGGGACGAGTGCCGCCGAAGCGAGTGCGCGATTGATTTTGTTTTTCATGATGTTGCGAAGTTGCGCGCATTTCATGGCGATGGATGCGCGCCTCCCACAACGGTCGGAAGGTTACAATTTTGCCATGTGACAATTCCGCCAAACTGGCACGCGACTTGGTTTGCCGCGCGCCTAATTGTAAAAAATCAGCGAACTCGATCTCAAGTCGGCTATTCACCGCGGGCCATCACGACCTTGCCCGTGCGGACGGTCTCGATGATGTTGAACTGCGAGAACATCGCAATCGCGGCGTCGACCTTGGGGCTGTCGCCGTTGATCATGACAATCATCGAGGTCGGTGTGAGGTCGACGGTTTTGCCGGCGAAGTGTTCGGCGATCTGCAGGGCCATCGAGCGTTCCTCGGGCGAGCATTGGATCTTGATGAGCACCATTTCCTTGGTGACCGAATCGCTTCTTTCAATTTCCCAGACAAACTGCAGGCGTTGACACCATGGGGGGGTAGCAAGCGAAGCTGTCCCTTTATCATGGTCATGGTCTTGTTTGACTCGAAGTCCGACACAGGCGCTTAATGCGTTCCTCATGAAACATTCTGCCATTGCCGCGTTCCTCGCATTCATCGCCTCACTTCTAACGCTCAAGGCCGCCGAGGATCTCGCGGCTTTTCCGCCGGCGGAAAAGGCCATGGTGCGGCATGTCCTGCGCCTGCAGAAAAAAGATGAGGAGGACGCATTCAAGGTCGAGCTCATCGTCGGCAAAACCGTCATGGTGGATGCTACAAACCGGTATTTTTTCGGTGGCAAAATAGAGGAGCAAAACATCGAGGGCTGGGGCTATGTCTGTTATCGGATCAGCGAACTCGGCCCGATGGCGGGCACGCTGATGGCGGCCGATCCCGCCGCGCCGAAGGAGGATCGATTTGTCGCGTTGGGCGGCGAGCCGTACCTTGTGCGTTACAACAGCCGACTGCCGCTCGTGGTCTATGCGCCCGAAGGGGTGACCGTGCG
>CAIVXP010000003.1 GCA_903909905.1 Akkermansiaceae bacterium | reverse complement strand
TGCTCGGCGAGGGTCATCGCTTCCTTCGATCCGATCACCGACTTGCCATTGAAGGGCAGCGTTGGAAGCTCGCGCGATTTGCAGCCGGTGGCGATGAGAATGTCCTTGGTTTCAAGGGTTTTTACCGATCCGTCGGCGGCCTTCACGCTGACTTTGCCGGTGCCTTCGATCGAGCCTAAGCCGCGGACATAATCGACTTTGTTTTTCTTGAAGAGAAACTCGATGCCGCCGGCGAGCTTGTCGGAAACTTTGCGTGAGCGACCGACCACGGCCGACCAGTCGTAAGAAAGCCCGTCGATCTTAAGTCCGAACTCGGCAGCCTTGTGGCTGAGCGTGTGGTAGAGCTCGGCATTTTTGAGAAGTGCCTTGGTCGGGATGCATCCCCAGTTGAGGCAGGTGCCACCGGCGCGGTCGGCTTCGACGCAGGCGACGGATTTTCCAAGTTGTGAGGCGCGGATGGCGGCGACATAGCCCGCAGGGCCGCCACCAATGACAATGAGATCGTAGGCCATGATGTGAGTGGTTGCTGGTTTGCGGCGCGAAAGTGTCTGCCCGCCGCCGGATTGTCAAAGATGGAAAGGGATTTATCGCGGGTGGCTTGATTTATGGGCGTGGCGGGGTCAGTTTACTGCGGTGAATCGGCGGAAAACCAATGCGTGGATCTTGTTGGCTCTGGGGCTCCTTGCACTGGTGGCCGGGCTTTGGTTGTGGCGGCCCGAGCGCTTGTTTTCGCTGCGCCCCGGTGGGTTGCAGACTGCTGATGATCCGTTAGAAATGCCCAAACACGGCGAGCCGGATTTCCGATTCCACACCCTCTCGGCGTGGCAGGCAGCGATGGTGCCGCGCGCCACGCGTTTCGATCTGCCTCTTGGCTCTGAGCACGGCGCGCTGGTCTACAACGCGCAGAAATTTTGGGAGATGAACCAGAAACGCCGCGGGCGTCACACCGGCGATGATCTCAACGGGATCGGCGGCATGAACACCGATCTGGGCGATCCGGTTTTTTGCGTTGCCGATGGGCTCGTGCTTTACGCAGCCGAGCCCTCGCCCGGTTGGGGTAATCTGATCCTTGTCGCGCACCGCGCGTCGGATGGGAGGTCGCTGCACTCGATGTACGCGCATCTCGACCGCATCGATGTGAAGCCCGGCGATCTTGTCGCGCGCGGATCACGCATCGGCACGGTCGGCACGGCGAATGGCTATTATCCCGCGCATTTGCATTTTGAAATGCGCGAGAGCCATGGCGTCGACATCGGCGGCGGTTATTCGCTTTATCCGCTCAACCGGCTTGATCCGGAAAAAACCATCGCTTCATTGCGCGTCGTGGCGGCGGAAAAACTCACGCCCTCGCCGTTGGGTGTGATGGAGGCCAAACGCTGAAAATGGTGTGGCAACGGGATATTTGTTCCCGGCGATGATGGCATAAAAGAACCGGCGCCCCTTGTGAAGGCGCCGGTTTTTTGAATGGTTTGCTAGGTGTACTGATTATTCGGCGGCACCTGCGGTTTCCGCATCAGCGGCGGCTTGATCGCGGAGCCAGGCGCGGCGTGACATTTTCACGCGGCCTTTCTCGTCGACGCCGAGGCACTTGGCGGTGACAACATCGCCTTTCTTGACGATATCCTCGACCTTTTCGGTGCGGCCTTCTGCGAGTTCGGAAACGTGGATGAGTCCATCCTTGCCAGGCAGCACTTCCATGAACGCACCGAAGGCGGTGATGGAAACAACCTTGCCGGTGTAGACCTTGCCGACTTCGATTTCCTGGAACATGCGGTCGATCATTTCCTTGGCACGGTCGAGACCTTGCTGCTTGGAAGCGTAGATGTGCACGGTGCCATCGTCCTCGATATTGATCTCGGCACCGGACTCGGCCTGGATGCCCTTGATGTTCTTGCCGCCAGGTCCAATGAGTTCACCGATGCGATCGGCGGGGATCTTGACGGAAACGATGCGCGGGGCGTGCGGGCTAAGTTCCTTCGGCTCGACGATCGACTCGGCCATCTTTTCGATGATCTTGACGCGGCCGGCCTTGGCGATATGGATCGCCTCTTCGAGCATGGCGAGCGGGAGGCCCGGGAGCTTGAGGTCGAGTTGATAGCCAGTAACGCCATCGCTGGTGCCGCAGAGCTTGAAGTCCATGTCTCCGTAGAAGTCTTCGGAGCCGATGATGTCCAACAGCATTTTGTGGGACTTCATGGAGCCGTCTTCGTTGTTCTCGGTGACGAGGCCGACGGAGATGCCGCCGACGGGGCGGATGAGCGGGACACCGGCATCGAGCAGCGCCATGGTGCCGGCGCAAACCGAGGCCATGGAGGTGGAACCGTTGGATTCCATGACTTCCGAGGAAACGCGGATGGCGTAGGGGAAGTCCGCTTCGTCCGGGATGACGGGCTCGATGGAGCGCTCGGCAAGCGAGCCGTGACCGATCTCGCGGCGGTTGATGCCACCCATGCGGCCGGTTTCACCGACGGAGAAGGGAGGGAAGTTGTAGTGGAGAATGA
>CAIVXP010000002.1 GCA_903909905.1 Akkermansiaceae bacterium | reverse complement strand
TGTCGAGCACGCGGATTTCCGTGGCCTTGCCTTGGTAGTGTTCGACGATGTGGGAACCGATGAAACCGGAGCCGCCGGTGATGAGAATTTTCATGGATGTGAATGTTGAAACAAAATAATGCCGCGGCGCTCAGGAAAGTTTTTCCGGGTATTCGCCGGCGGCGATCGCCTTTTGGATCGACTCGACCACGAAGGCCTTGTCGGCGGGGTAGGTCACGCCAAACCATGAGCCGGTGCTTTGCAACACGGCGCAGCGGGCCTTGCCCTCGCGGATCAACTGATCGACGACCGTGGGAATGTAGCACTCGGATTTTGGCTGAGTGCCGGACTCGGTCATGAATTTCACGAAAGCCTCTTCGAGCTGCGCGAAGAAGACCGGGTTGAAGGCCCAAAAATTCATCGAGACTGGCGAGTCTGTGGGGATGACCCGGCGTTCGCCGTTGAGGCCGACGCCGCGGACATGGTCATCATCCTCGCGGCCGATGTTCACATACTCCTCGACCTCGGCAAGCGCACCGCTTGCATCAAGTTTGCAGATGCCGCGATTGACCGTGCCATAATCCGAAAGCGTGTTTTCCAACGGATATCCCACCATCGCCATCGCATCCGGATTGTTGGCTTCCTTGATGAGAAATTCCGCCGCGCGGGCATAGGCATCGCGGCCGTAGAAGTCATCGGCATTGATCACCGCAAACGGTTCTTTCACCGCATCACGTGCGGCACGAACGGCATGGGCGGTGCCCCATGGTTTTTCACGGCCTTCGGGGACCGAAAATCCTGCGGGCAGATCGCTCAGTTTTTGAAAAACATAATCGACTTGGATGCGATCGGCGAATCTTGCGCCCACGCTTTGTTTGAACGTCTCCGCGAAATCCTCGCGGATGATGAACACCACGCGGCCGAAGCCCGAGCGGATGGCATCGAATACCGAGTAATCGAGCACGGTTTCCCCATGCGGGCCCATGGGGTCCATTTGCTTGAGGCCACCGTAGCGGCTGCCCATTCCGGCGGCGAGGACGAGGAGAGTCGGTTTCATGAAAGTGCGATTGATGCCCAGAGTATCCAAGGCGGAAATTCCATGGCAGATTGCCTTCGGCATGGCAATCACGGATGGCTGCGGCGCGCGGCATTCCGCTAGGCGCGGTCATTGAGCATCTGCTTCGGTCGGCAGCATTTCGGCAACCAGCCGTTTCACCCCCTCTTCGGCAAATTTGCTTTGCGGGTGAATGCTGCGGGCCTTGAGGTACCATGAAAGCGCGGATCCGCTTTGCTTTGGCGTGCGGTTTTCAAACTGGAGTGCCCGGTCGAGGGCACGGGTGAAGTCGGCAACTTTCGGCGCAAGCAGCTCGATTTCGCGGCCGAGCTTCGGATCATCAGGAAATCGCTCGCGCAGCTCGGCAAGTTGCTCCCACGCCGCGCAGTTCTGACCGATGCGGCCAAATTCCTCCGCCTTGCCGAGAGCGGCTTCGATCGTCGTCAGGTTTTCCACAATCTGGCGAAACGCGTCTTCGCGTGCGGCATCGCCCTGAATCGCCGGCGCGATTTCATACTGGCGCCGTGCAATCTCACGAAAATTTTTCTCGGCAATGAGGCGGTCGAAATCATTGCGGGAGGCGATGATTCCGCTGCTGTTGCTAACAAGCTTGCGAAACTCATCGAGCTTCGGGTTGGTGGGCCATGTTTCGGCGGCCTCACGAATTTTTTCCGCCGCCTTGTCGCTGGCTCTGGCCAGCAACTGCGCTTTTGCATCCTCGATCGCGAGGTCCGAAGCGAGCGTGGAGGCGGCGATGACACTATCAACTTTCGATGAAGGAAAATCGTTCGCTGCGGACTTGAGCTTGCCGCTGAGATCGCGGGCCTTGGTGTAATCCCGCGCCTGCAACGCGCCATAGAGCTCGTAGAGATCGCGGAAATATTTGGCCACGCGGTTTTTCTTTTCGAGCGGCAAGGTTGCGACCGGCGCAAGGTATTCGCCGAGCGCGAAGGCTTCCATCAGCCGTTGTGATGCCGCGTGAAGTTCGTTGCGCGAGAGCATGAGGTCGAATGCCTCGACATATTTTTCCGCCTCGCGAATCGCTTCGTTGGAAAGCGAATCGAGCGAAGCAACGGTCGGACTCACGCCAATCGATTCGGAAAACAGCCGAGCAACATCCGAGTTCTTGTCGATGCGCAGAGCCGTGTCGCCATCCTTCCAGATCTGATTGTAGAAACGCGCTGCCATCAGCACATGTTCGTAGCGCCGCTGCACGAACCATTGGATCATGCTCACTTGGTATTGCGCCTTGGTTTGCAGCGTTTGCGCCTCGGTGCGTGCGATGTTGGCTTTTTTCAGCACTTCGATCTCAGCGATGCGACGCAGCGTGTCGGTGTACTTAAGCGAGTTGTTGCCATTGCCATCGTTGGGCGTGGAAGTTTTTTCGGGGGCCGCTTTGACGTCCTTGCCGGCACCGACGGGCTTTGATTTTTCGAGTTCGTTGCCTTTGTCGTGGCGCGCCATCCAGTCGCCGCTCGAGATGATGGCCTGCTTTTCCTCTTCGATCGTCTCGTTGAGTTTTTTGAGTCCGTAGACATCCTGCTTGGCAAGCATCGCCATGTAGATCGATTCCGCGAGCGAGCCGCAAAGGTTCGCATCGCCGGGGTAAGACGAAGCAGTGGGCAGAAGCTTGAAGGCCGCGTAGAGATCGGGCTTTTGATCGCGCAGCGGTGAGATCGTGTTGAGGATTTCGGCAATCGTTCTGCGGTAGCGCGTGGCCGCCTCGTTGCTTTCCGGTGGTTGGCTAAGAAATTTGTCGAAGCGCGCGCGCAGCAGGCGATTGTCGCCGAGCGGGATGGCCACGCCACCGACGGTGATCGTCTCGGCCGATGGGTCGAGCAGCGGGATTTCCTGTCCCAGCGAATTCTTTGTGTTCGCCGCCGCGGGCGTGCTTGCGGTGTCGCTGACGGGTGCCGACGCATCGGCGGGCTTGTTTGCGGGCGGCTGCGTGTAGACTTGGGCGTGGGCAAGTCCGGCCAAGGCGAAAGTGATGGCGAGGTGCGGTTTCATGGCGCGGGCTTGATGATTCAAAGTCGGTTCACACCGGTGGCGACGGCGATGCCGCCATCTTGGAAACGCACTTTGAATGAATACTTCTGTTTGATCTCGATGTTGAGCTTGGCAAGGTCGGCCGGGATGCGAATGCCGACAAATTCAGGGCCACCGGGCGTGTCGACCCGCACGCTGACAACCTGCCCCCGATTGTTGGTCCACTGCAGTTTCTCGTCGACTTGCCCTTCGATCACATAGTCATTGCCTCGCAGGCTGTTGCCATTTTCCAAAAGCTCCCGGACATCGAGCGGATTGGCGTTTTCAAATGCCACGGGCTTTTTCCCGGCGCAGGATCTGCCGAGAAAAATGATGATCGCAATCGCGGCGATGAGGCCGAACAAAATTCCGGGGTGGAGACTGGAGTTTGCGCGTCGTGCCATGGTGAGTCTTGATTGTTGATTATGTAACGGCAAGGCCTGCAGAAATCGAGCGTTAAAAATCGGGCGATCAATCCCACTGCGGTTTCGAGCTGCCATACCATGCAAGCGCGAGAGCCACGGCGATGTGGGCCAGCAAGGCCGCGAGGCACGCATCGCTTGGCGAAAGGCCCGTATCGATGACCGATCTTACCGCGTCATGAACCTGACCTTGCAGGGCCTCGACTGAACCCGACCACGCCCAGTAGGCCGAAACAAACGGACGCGTGAAGGCCTCGATTTTTTCTGGCAAGGCAAGCACCGCGCCGGAGAGCGGCAGCTGGAAGCCGACCAAATAAATCGACATCAGCGACGCCTGCTCGGCCGTGCGCATGAGCGAGGAAATGGCTAGGCAAATGGAGGTCATCGACGCATTGATCAAAAACAGGAAGCCTGCGTGTTGGATGAAGTCGCCGCGAAATGGGCCGAAGAAATTCACAAACATCGCCATCCACAACGACTGCGCCATGACAAGACACGCGAGAAACAAAACCTTCGATGCGAGGTAGGCCGATGGCCGCAGGCCGCCGAATTTTTCCTTTTCGTAAATTTGCCGTTCGCCGGCGATTTCGCGCGCGGCGTTGTTGGATCCCATCAATGCGAGCAGCACCACTTGGAACATGATGATGCCCGAGACGGCGGATCCCACTTTCGCCTGATCGGCCCGCACGCTTTGTTGTTCCTGGATCTCGGTGAAGACATCACCCGGCCGCGTGTCGGAAAAACGACGGATGTTGCCCGAGGCTTTGTCGCTGAAGATGGTGACCAGCATCGGAAAAATGATGAGGATCGCGAGTTGCAAAAGCACTTGGCCGCGGTCGCGAAAGAAGATGCGCCAGCGACGCGAGAGCAAGGTGAAGAGCTGGCTGACGAATCCAGGCAAGGGCAGTGGCTCAATGTCGATGGCCGGCATTTTTGATCGGCCATCGTTGGCTTGCTTGCGTGCCAACATGCTCTGGTACGAATCACGGTGCTTGTCCCACGATTGCTGCCAGCGATCGGACGCTTGAGCGACAAGGCGCGGGTAAACCTCCTCGGCGCTGGCGGCGGAGAAATAATGCGTCAACTGATCGGGCGGGCCATGATAGGCGACTCGGCCTTCGTGCAGGACGAGAATCGAATCATACAACTCGAGGTGCGCGAGCGAGTGCGTGACCGAAAGCACGATGCGACCGTCCTTGCGTGAAAGGTCGCGCAAAAGATGCACGATCTCGCGCTCGGAAGATGGGTCGAGCCCGGAGGTGACTTCATCGCAGAGCAAAATCTTCGGGTCGGACACCAACTCCATCGCCAAGCCGAGTCGACGCATCTGACCGCCGGAAAGCACCTTGACGCGACGGTCGCCGATTTCAACAAGGCCGGTTTCTTCGAGCGCTTTGTCGATGCGCCCGCCTATCGCTTCGGCATCCGCGTCGCCCACCCGCAAGCGCGTCGCGGCCTCGATCGATTCATCAACCGTCAGCGTGTCATAGGCGATGGAAAATTGCGGCACATAGCCGATCTCGGTCGGTGTGAAATCGCGGTCTTTCGAAAGGTTTCTTCCTTCCCAAAACAGATCGCCGGAGCTCTCGGGATTCAGGCCCGCGATGGTCTTGAGCAGACTGGTTTTGCCGCATCCCGAAGGCCCGACAATCGCCATGAAGTGGCCCTTGGGAATGCGGATCGACACGCGATCGACCAAAGGCATTTCCTCGCCGTCGCGGCGAATGGCGTAAGTAACATCCTTGAGTTCGAGCATGGCGATGAATGGTGGGGTGAAATCACTCGAGCGGCACGATGCGGATTTTTCCGCCGGGCTTGCGATGCATGTCTTCACTGAGTGTGGTTGCGTTGCTTGGCGCAGAGTTGCTGTCTGCGGGTGTTGATTGATCAAGCGCATTGCGCAAGGCGCCTTCGACCAACTGGCCGCAGTGGATCTTCATCGGCGGCAGCGCGCCAAGGTCGCCGGCGAGATCCTGCGCGGTGAGATGCCTTGCTTCATCCGCAGTCTTGCCGCGCAGCAATTCGGTGGCCATCGAGGCAACCGCGATCGCCGTCTGGCAGCCGAAGGCTTGGAACGACGCGCGATCGATCACCTTGCGGCCATCCTTTTCGGTGAACTTGAGCCACATCCGCAGCATGTCGCCGCATTCCGGCGAGCCCACCGTGCCGACGGCATCCGCATCGCCCATCTCACCTTGATTAAGAGGCTGGCTGAGGGCTTCCCTGACTTTGGATTCAAATGAACTCATGATTGGCTGCGTGTGATGAAATGACCATAGGCCGAGGCTTTGCCGATTCAAGCCGCGAACGGCGATTCACTTCACTGCAAATTTGCGGCCGCGGCCGGATTCCCATGC
>CAIVXP010000001.1 GCA_903909905.1 Akkermansiaceae bacterium | reverse complement strand
GCGCTCTTGATCAGGGCCGCGCGACAGGCAAAAAGCCGCGAATGAATCCGCGCCGCTTCGAGTTTCCACTTGGCAGTGCCATCGGCGGTCGCATCGCCATCGCGCACGGCAAGGATCGCGTTGCTCACCGCATCCTCGGCGGATTTCATTTCGGCGACTGCGCCCGCCAGCAGGCCATCGTAGTTGAGCAAGGATGACTCATGCGACGAAAGCTTTGCGCGGATCGCATCGCGTTCGTTGAGCAACTCGTCGACCATCAGGATCGAGTAAGGCGGCTTGTCGGCAAAGCCGGTCCACGCGGCATTGGCGTTCTTGGCTGCCTCGAGCGCTTTTTTCGCCTCGGCAAACGAATCGATATTTTTGAGAAGCCGCGGAATCGTGAGAATGATTTGCTCGAGATCCTGGCGGCGGTCATCGACCTCTGCTTGCGAGATGCTGGGCGGCAAGGCATTGGATGCGCCTTCGGCATCGATCCTCGCAAGGTCCTCGCGCGATTCTTTGAGCCATTGGTCGAACCGCGCGCGCACTTCCTCGGGCTTTTCGGGAGCAGCCGGTTTCTGTGTGCCTGCCAGCGCATCCTTCACTTGCGCGACCTGCGCCATCGACGATGTCACGCCGGCGCAAATGATGGCGAATGCCACGATTGCAGATTTGATGGCCGATGTGGTGGATCCCGGTTTCATGATGAGTTGGTCAAGCTTCGCCGCGTTCGTCGCGTTCGAGTTGGATGCGGTCCGCGAGGTTGCGCGCCTTGACGCGGCTGTTGCGTTTGGCCCAGCGCTCGACCGCCATCTGGCGTTTCTCGGTGCGTTTTTTGAGGGCCGCAATTTCATTTTCGAGGTTGAGGAAACTTGCATGGCGTGCGGCATCGAGCGTGCCGGCCTCCACCGCCGCGCGGATCGCACATCCGGCGTCGCTGCGGTGGCCGCAGTCGGCAAAGCGGCAGTCGGACGCAATCGCGCTCACATCCGAGAAACTTTCGCGCAGCGTGCCTTCATCCGTCCACATCTGAATTTCGCGCATGCCGGGGTTGTCGATGAGCATGCCGCCGCCGGGCAGCGGTACCAACTCGCGCGAGGTGGTGGTGTGGCGGCCTTTGCCGGTGGCTTCATTGACCTCACCCGTCCATTGCCACTCGTCGCCGTAGAGTTGATTCACCAGCGTCGATTTGCCGACACCGCTCGAACCTACGATGCACATCGTAGTTCCTTTTTTGAGGTATTGCTTCAGCACCTTGAGCCCTTCGCCTTTGAGCGCACTGGTGACATGCACATCGGCGGCGGGGCAAAGTTCGGCGATGCGTTCCGCTGCTTCGCGGTTGGTTTTTTTGTCGCAAAGGTCGGCCTTGTTCACCAGCACCAGCGGTTTGGCCCCGCTGCGTCCGATCAACGCGAAGTAGCGTTCCATGCGGCGCAGGTTGTAGTCCGCCCCGGCGTCGGTGACGACCGCCACGACATCGACATTCGCACCGATCACCTGCGCCTGCGAGCTGTTGCCCGGCATCTTGCGTGAAAAGCATGTCTGGCGCGGCATCCGCTCGCGGATTACATGATCGCGATTTTCATGGCCAAGCTCCAGTGCCACCCAGTCGCCCACCGCCGGCAGCTCGGCATCATTGGCCGCCTCGTGCCAAACCCGCCCGCAAAGCACGACATCGATTTCCTCGCCCCCTACAAGGAAGGCGCCGAAATTGATCGGCGACTCACGGATCAGACGTGCAGGTACCCAGCCCTTGGCGCGGTGCGGCGCGAAGGCATCTTCGAAAAACGGATTCCATCCAAGCTCTTTGAGGGTCATCCGCCATCAATTTGCATCACAAGCCGCGAGCTGTCGATGCCTCATCACCCGAGGATCCCTGCAACGAGTTGCTCGAGTTTCACGATGTCGGCAGAAAACGCGCGGATCCCCTGTGCGGTCTTCTCGGTGGCCATCGCGTCCTCGTTGTGCATGAAGCGGAAGGCGCTTTCGTTGAGGTGGATCTTCGTGTGCGCGCTGGTCTTGGCACTGGTTTCGCTAAGCCGCTCGGCGAGCGGCTCGGTGCTGGATTGAAGCTCGTTGAGCAGGCCGGGGCTGATTGTCAGAAGGTCGCAGCCTGCCAGCGCGACGATCTCGCCCTTGTTGCGGAATGATGCGCCCATGACCTCGGTTTTGTAGCCGAATTTTTTGTAGTAATCGTAAATGCTGCGCACCGAAAGCACGCCCGGGTCTTCCTCGGCAGTGAAATCCTTGCCGGTCGCGGCCTTGTGCCAATCGAGAATGCGCCCGACGAAGGGCGAGATCAGCTGCACGCCCGCCTCGGCGCAGGCGATGGCTTGGGCAAATGAAAACAACAGCGTGAGGTTGCAATGAATGCCCTCTTTTTCCAGCACTTCGGCGGCCTTGATGCCCTCCCATGTGGATGCGATCTTGATGAGAATCCGGTCGCGCGAATGCCCTTCGGCTTCATACGCGACGATCAACTGTCGGGCTTTTTCAATCGTACCTTGGGTGTCGAACGACAGGCGGGCATCGACTTCGGTCGAAACGCGGCCGGGCACGATCTTGAGAATTTCCAAGCCAAACAAAATCAGGATGCGGTCGAGAATGGCCGACATCAATGCCTCGCCCGTGAGGCCGCTCGAGCGTTTTTCTTCCACCGCCTTTTCGACGAGATGGCGGTATTCGGGCTTGGCCGCCGCTTGCAGGATCAGCGACGGATTAGTTGTCGCATCCTGCGGCTTAAAGGTCTTCATCGATTCGAAATCTCCCGTGTCGGCGACGACGGTCGTGAATTTTTTCAGTTGCTCGAGTTGGCTTGTGTCCATGCAGGCAAAAGCTAGTCGGGCCTGCGGGCTCATGCAAAGTGCTAATTTACGGGCGTTTTGCTGGATTGTGTAAAAAAAGCCGCAGCGGTTTCCCACTGCGGCTTTGTGAATCACGGAAATCGGCAACCGAAGGCGCCACCACGCTTACTTGCGGGCGGCTTCGTCGCGGGCCTTGGCCTTGGCGATGACATCGTCCGAAACATTCTTCGGGCAAGGCGCGTAGTGGCTGAACTCCATGGAGAACTGGCCACGGCCGGAGGTCATCGTGCGAAGGTCGCCGATGTAACCGAACATTGCGCTGAGCGGTGCCTCGGCCTTCACACGGATGCCGCCCGGAGTTGGCTCCTGACCTTGGATCATGCCGCGGCGGCGGTTGAGGTCGCCGATGACATCGCCGACTTTTTCCTCGGGCGCGAAGACATCGAGCTTCATCATCGGCTCGAGGATTTGCGGGCCGGCCTTGGGCATCGTTTGGCGATAGGCAGCCTTGGCTGCGATTTCGAAAGCGATCGACGAGGAGTCGACTGCGTGGAAACCACCGTCGGTGAGGGTGACCTTGAAATCCAAGCAGGGGTAGCCAGCAAGAGGCCCCTTGTCGACAGAGGTCTTGAAGCCCTTGTCTACGGCAGGGATGAATTCCTTGGGAACATTGCCGCCGACGACCTTCGATTCGAAGATGAAACCGGTGCCGGGTTCGCCGGGCTCGATGGTGTAGTCGATTTTCGCGAACTGACCGGAACCACCCGATTGTTTCTTGTGGGTGTAGCTGTCGTTGACCGGCTTGGTGATGGTTTCGCGATAGGCGACCTGCGGCGCGCCGACGGTGACCTCGACCTTGTGGGTGCGCTTGAGGATGTCGATCTTGATGTCGAGGTGGAGCTCGCCCATGCCCTTGAGGATCATTTCGTTGGTCTCTTCGTCGGTTTCGACGCGGAACGAGGGATCTTCTTGGATCATTTTGCCGATGGCGTTGGCGAGCTTTTCAGCATTGGCCTTGTCCTTCGGAGCAACGGCGATCGAGATGACGGGATCCGGGAAAACCATCGGCTCGAGAGTGGCCGGGTTTTTCTCGTCGCAAAGCGTGTGACCGGTCTGGACGTTCTTGAGTCCGACGAGGGCGACAATGTCGCCGGCTTGGGCGATGTCCACTTCGTTGCGGTCGTCGGCGTGCATCTCAACCATGCGACTGATGCGCTCGGTCTTGCCGGTGAAGGAATTAAGCACAGTGTCGCCCTTCTTGATGGTGCCCGAGTAGATGCGGGTGAAGGTGAGCGCGCCGAACTTGTCGTCCATGATTTTGAAAGCCAATCCGCGGAACGGTGCCTTCGGGTCGATGACGGCGAAGTTGCCGGTTTCGTTGCCTTCGGCATCCACTTCCGGGAGTGGCTTGACGTCGGTTGGGGCAGGAAGGAAATCCACCACCGCGTCGAGCACGAGCTGCAGGCCCTTGTTTTTGAAAGACGAGCCGCAATAGGTCGGGAAGAACGCGAGATCAATGGTGCCCTTGCGGATGCAGCGCTTGATGGTGTCGATGTCGGGCTCAACGCCTTCGAGGTATTTCTCCATCACTTCGTCATCTTGTTCGACGGCGGTCTCGATGAGGGAGGCGCGGTATTCCTGCGCCTTGGCCACCATGTCGGCGGGGATTTCCTCGATTTTGAAATTCTCCGGCTGGCCGGATTCATCCCAGATGTGCGCCTTCATCGTGAGCAGGTCGACGACGCCGACGAAATCGGATTCGGTTCCGATCGGCAGGACCATGACGAGCGGGTGGGCGCCAAGGATTTTTTTCACCTGGGCGACGACGCGGTAGAAATCGGCACCGATGCGGTCGAGCTTGTTGACGTAGATGACGCGGGAAACTTTCGAGTCGTTCGCATAGCGCCAGTTGGTTTCCGACTGGGGCTCAACGCCGCCGGATCCGCAGAACACGCCAACGCCGCCGTCGAGCACCTTGAGCGAACGGTACACTTCGATGGTGAAGTCCACGTGGCCGGGGGTGTCGATGACATTGAATTGGTGGCCCTTCCAGAAGCAGGACGTCGCCGCCGATTGGATGGTGATGCCGCGCTCGGCTTCCTGTTCCATGAAGTCCATGGTGGATGCGCCGTCGTGCACTTCGCCGATTTTGTGAATCTTGCCGGTGAGCTTGAGAATGCGCTCGGTGGTCGTGGTCTTGCCGGCATCGACGTGGGCGAAAATGCCGATGTTGCGGTATTTGGTGAGGTCCTTCATGGCGTGAATGTGCTGTCGGTTGGCGTTGTCGTAGTGATTGCGGGCGCGCATTGCTATGCAGGCCGAGGATTTTAGCAATCCCGGAATCGGAGAAATTCGCGGAAATTCGCCGATTTCGTGTAATTTGCATCGGTTCCTGCTTGCTTCACCGTCCGCAGGTGCCTTGTTTGCCTCGATGGCCGATGTCACGACAGGGATGCTGGCTCGAGCGACGCGCCTTGCAGGGCTGCGGCCGCTGGAGGTGGCCAGCCACCTGCGGCACCTGCCGGGCATGGTGTTTTTTGACTCGGCGGGCCACCTGCCATCGACCGCCGAACGTGCGGTTTCGGTGATCGCCGCCCGGCCCGAGCGGCTCTTGCGCGGGTCGATCCACTCGGCCGACGACCGCGCGGTGCTGACCAAAGCGCTTGCCGATGGCCATGGTGCACAAGGCGATACTGGATTTCCGGCGGGCGGACTCTGCGGGTGGATCGGCTACGAGGGCGAGTTTGTCTTTGGCGACTTCCGCGAAATGCTGGTCTTCGATCATGCCGATGAAAGCTGGTGGGAAATCGGCCAACTTTCGGCAGAGCTGCTTGAGTCGCACGACGCGCCCTTTGAAATTGGTGATTTCCACGCGTCGACCAGCCGCGAGGGATTCATGCGCAGTGTCGAGCGCGCGAAGGAATGGATCGCTGCCGGCGACATCTATCAGGTGAATCTTGCGCACTCGTTCGAGGCAAACATCAACGGCGGCTCGCTGTTCCCACTCTATCTCTCGCTGCGCGAAAACTCACCCGCGCCGATGGCCGCGTGGCTCGCGCTCGACGATCGCGAAATTCTCAGTTCATCGCCCGAAACCTTTTTGAAAATTTCTGGCCGCGGCATCGAGACGAAGCCCATCAAAGGCACCCGCCCGCGCTTTCACGATCCGGATGAGGACCGGCGCTCGGCCTACGAACTCCAGACATCGGCCAAGGAAATTGCCGAGCTGGTGATGATCACCGATCTGCTGCGCAACGACCTCGGCCAAGTCTGTGAATTCGGCAGCGTCGAGGTCAGCAAAATGCTTCAGCTCGAAACGCTGGCACAAGTCCACCACCTCGTTTCCACCGTGTGCGGCACGCTGCGCGCAGACACCGATGTGATCGAGGCCCTCGCTGCCTGTTTTCCCGGCGGCAGCATCACCGGCGCGCCGAAAAAACGCGCGATGGAAATCATCCGCGAACTCGAAAATTCTCCACGCGGAATCTACTGCGGCGCGGTCGGCTGGCTCGGCTTCAATGGCGAAAGCTCATTCAACATCGCCATCCGCACGCTAGTGCGAAACAAGGAACGCCTGAGCTATCATGTCGGTGCCGGCATCGTCGCGGATTCGGACCCG